>JAHDGY010000026.1 GCA_020631555.1 Flavobacteriales bacterium
TTAAATTGTTGGAAACTCCTTTCCTTTTCAGACACACTCTTCTGGACGGGTATCGAATCTACGAGTAAACTCGACACTTGAAATTATAATAATTGATGTTCCTTCAAGAAAGAAAAGTTAGACTATTGGAGTAAGTCGAAGCAATGTATAGTTCTGTATTGTTGGTGATTAAATTGTATTAAAACTTCCTCAAGAAAAAAATGATCTTCGTCATTAATTAGGGACAATTCGCCACAGATCCAAAAAAGGAATTAGGTTATGTAGTAATATTACACTGTAGATATGAATTTCCAGCTACTACTCATATAATAAAGGTAAGATCGAAAGGCCTCGACGTGCTAACGAGGCTTTTCGGGACTACATTGTAGATTAGATTTTCCACCACTACTACTCATATTAATTGTAAGATCGAAAAGCTTCGCTGTGCTAACGAGGCTTTTCGAGACTACATTACAGTTTGAAAACTTCCAAACACTACTCACGATAAAAGAAGATCGAAAAGTCTCGCCGTACTAACGGGGCTTTTCGGATCATCTTCGTTGCTCATGATTATAGCAGATTAGTCAAATTAATTTGCGGCAATTTCATTAATCTTCGGGAAGCCCTTTAACCAATTGCGCTTGTTCTATCGTTTTTTGCCTCTGTATTTTGCCGTTTTCTGTACGACTAAAGCTGTTAACTTGAAATATAAGTCTTGGCTGCTCAATTCTGGTAACTTGGTTTCGAATCGTAGTAATGTCAGTCTGAATATAGGAAGTTTGATTTTGGTCCGTTTCGAACACGATGGCTAGCTTTTGACCTAATTTTGGGTCTGGAACTCCAATTATAATGAAAGGTAATCTTACAAGCGGGCCAATTTTTTGTTCTAACGCTTCCGGATTGAATTTTATTCCACCTGAATTAACGATGTTGTCGAAACGTCCCAGCCAGTTGAATGATTGTTGATCAATCAATTCCACTATATCATTGGTGACAATTTCTTCTTCTCTAATTCTATTAGCCCGGATTACAAGACAGTTTCTATCATCCGTTTTGAATTTAATTCCAGGAAGGGCCGTGTAAGTTTTAGAATTGGAAGGTGTGATGTGTCGAAGGGCAATATGTGAAATAGTTTCGGTCATGCCGTAAGTGACAAAACACTTTGTTTTAATTTTTATCAACTTAGATTCTAATTCATTGTTCACTGGACCACCACCAATGATTAGAGTATTTATTAAATCGAATTTTTCAGGATTTTCTTCCAGTCCGTTGAATACTTGTAGAGGGGTCATTGCGGCAAATCGAATAGGGGTTTGTATTTCCTTGGCAGGGTTAGAGCTGGTGGACATTGGAACTACATTTAGTTTGCCTTCAATGGCTCGAGCTAATATCATTTGTCCTGCCACAAAATTGGTGGGAAGGCATAACAGGATTGTTTCGTTTTGTCTTAAGTCAAAATATTCAATTGTTGCAGCCGCACTTGCCGCGACAGCATTTTTGGACACCGATATGATCTGCGGAATTCCAGTAGAACCAGAAGTCTGTAATTTTAGGTGATCGGAATTATTCAACCAAGATTCTACAAAATCCCCAATGTCAGGGTGGTCGCACTTAAGATTTTCAATTTGATCTTTCGAATATTGTCGCCCCAGAATTGTAATTACACCATCTGATGTTATAGGTTCGATTTTCCACGGAGAGTTTGTATTGAGTTTTAACGATCCTGATTGAATTTCGAGAGGCGAAGGTAAGTTGTTGGTGTATAATTGACCAGTTCCCAGCCCTTGAGGCATGTCGTTGTTTTGTATAGCTGTCCATTGGGCTATGGCATTTAAGCCAATATTTGACTCCAACGCGGATGTTGCCCACCAATCGATATTCAAGGAATTACACAGGTTAATGTACTCTGCGCAGGAGGCGAATCCACCAACTAAACTAGGTTTTAGTATTATGTATTGGGGACGGATTTTTTCAAGTAGTTGTTTTTTTGCCGATTCCGTTTTTATTCCGATTAATTCTTCGTCCAATGCAATTGGGATGGGAGATCGCTCACATAGTCTAGCCATATGTTTTTGCTGACCTGCTGCGATAGGTTGTTCAATTGAATGAATATTAAATTGAGCAAGATGTTCTAGTTTGTTCATTGCGGAATCGGGCTGGAAAGCTCCGTTTGCGTCTACTCTGATCTCAATGTCTGAGAACTCTGACCGGATGTAGCGCAGAAGACCAAGTTCCTCTTCAAAATTGATTGCACCTATTTTCAGTTTGATACAATCAAAACCTGCATTGATTTTTGTGTTGATTTGATCAAACATAAACTGTTTGCTGCCCATCCAAATCAATCCGTTTATTGGAATTGGTTGTTTTCCATTAGCAAAAGCACTTGGGAATAAATTGCGGGTTCCTCCATTTTTCAGGTCAAGCAGCGCCATCTCCAGCCCGAAACGAATGGAAGGAAAGTCAAGTAGCGTCTGCTGAAAATCTTTAGCGCACTTATTGATGTTCTGGCATACTTTTGCGAGTTTTTCCTCGTAATTGGGAACATCGTCATGACTTAATCCTTTTAGTAGTCCACATTCACCAATTCCAACGGTGGAAGAGTTATCTTCTTCCCGTAATAAAATGAACCAAGATTCTTTGATATTTAGTGTTCCGCGAGATGTTCCACTAGGTTGTTTGAATTTAAGGGTATGTTTTGTCCAAATGGCGTTAAGCATAATAGCCTATTTCAAGTTCATGGAAAGGTACTTCTTCAAAACAACAAAGCCCAATGGAGATCCATTGGGCTTTAGAAAAATCTGTCTATGGTTTACTCGATGGTTGGTGTCAGAATCAACCGAGCTTGAATGCCTTCCATTTTGGCCAAACTTTCTAAGTTTTTCAATTCTGATCGAAAATATCGTGCTATACTTGCATCATTTGAGTTACCTTCTTCCAATTGCTCAACAATTTCAATTAATGGGTTGTGCTTGGCCTTCGGGAGTTCCAACAATCGAACATCGTCTGCATTTACTCCAGCTTCTTGCGCTGCGAATGCAATTGCGTTTTCGATGCCTCCAATTTCGTCCGCCAAACCGTTTTCAATAGCATCCACACCGGTCCACACTCTTCCTTTGGCAATCGTTTCAACCTGATCTAATTGCATGCCTCGACCTTCCGCTACACGCGACTTAAATACGGTATAAATCCGGTCAACTGACTTTTGAATTATTAATTTTTCTTCTTCTGAAAGTGGTTTTAATGTTGATAATCCGCTGTGCTTGTTGGTCTTCACCGAGCTTACACCGATTCCAAAATTGTTTTTCATCGTATTTTCAAAATTTGGAATTACGCCAAATACCCCAATTGATCCAGTAATAGTGTTTTCATCAGCAAAGATTCTATTCCCTGCGCAGGCAATATAATAACCTCCCGAGGCAGCCAAGTCGCCCATGGATACAATTACTGGTTTTTCAGCTTTTGCAAGCATTATTTCGCGCCACATAACATCCGATGCCAATGCACTTCCTCCTGGAGAATTTACACGCAATACGATTGCCTTAATATTCTCGTTTGTTTTGGCCTTTCGTAACGCTTTTACAATGGTTTCAGATCCCATTGATCCTTCACTGCTTTTTCCACTGATTATTTGTCCAGTCGCATAGATTACCGCGATGTTTTTATCCGCTTGCTTAGTTCGTTTTTTAATTTTCTTGAGCTTTTTACTAACGTATTGAGAGAAATTCTTGAAGTGAACATCCTCAACATCTTCAATATTCGACTTGGCTGCAAGCAATTCATGAATTTGGTCTTCATACTTCAAACCATCCAATAGTTTTTCTTGCACAGCATCTTCAAGGTTTATCGATATCGCATTATCGGCCAACAGGTGTAAACGTGGAACTGGAATTCCCCTAGAAGCGCTAATGTCAAGAAGCATTTGATTCCAAATTGAATTAAGATATCGTTCAGTTTGTTCTCTGTTTTCCACACTCATAGAGTCAAGAATAAGAGGTTCGATGGCACTTTTGTATTTGTTTCCTGATCCTCGGATGATTTGAAGATCGATATCCAATTTTTCCATCATCCCTTTCATGTACAGATTGTTTGTTCCTAATCCTAGAAACTCCAAACCACCTTCTGGGTAACAGAACACCTGATCGGCTACTGAAGATAAATGATAACCTTTAACCGAATATGTTTCAGAATAGGAGATTAAGAATTTTCCGCTTTGCTTAAATTTTTCAAGGCCATCTCTTATCTCTTGTGTAGAAGCCATTCCAGCTGGAAGTTGGTCCACATTCATTAAAATTCCATTGATTTCGTTATCGTCGGCAGCAACCTCCAGTCCGGCTAAAATATCTGATAAACCCAAAGTCCTCTGCAGCTTAAAATCTACAGGATCGATGTCGGCGAAGCTTTGTTCCCCTACTTGGTTGTTCAACTCAAGTTTTAAGATGGTGCCGAATTGAGCCACGTCTTCTCTCTCCTTATTTTTGTTAGGGTCCAATTCGCCAATGATTCCTCCAACCATTCCGAAAAATATAAATAGTAACAATAGTCCTCCGATAATAAGGGCTAGGGTAGATGCTGCGAAGTATTTAAAAAATTGTTTCATTATTATTATCTCTCATCAGTTTGAGCACCAAATTACGGTTCAAATAAAGCTCTTTGAAGGAATAATACACAAGCGGCAATTTGTGATGAAGGGTGGTAACAACAACGTTTCTATATTTGCGATCGTGAGCAAACAAAATTTGAATGTAGTATACCTTCTTCTTGGTGGAAACCTTGGAGACACGGCTAAAATTCTGCTCAATACTTTGTCCTTAATTGATCAACAGGTTGGTCGTATCGTTAACGCATCGTCCTGTTATGAGTCTGAAGCGTGGGGGTTTGAGTCTGAAAACACTTTTTTAAATCAGGTTGTGGTCGTGGAAACTCCTTTGGGAGCGATGGAATTGTTGGATGGTTGCCATAAAATTGAACTAGAATTGGGCAGGATCAGAACTCTGTCCGGAAATTATCAGTCCAGGATTATAGATATTGACATTTTATTGTTTAACGATGCGATCATAAAAGAGGATCGACTGAGTGTACCGCATCCAAGAATGTCTGAGCGAAAGTTCACCATGCTTCCCCTTGTCGAAATAAGTCCTAAGCTGATACATCCAGTAAGCGGTAAAACTATGCTCGAGATTCTTAATGATTGCAATGACTCTGGTAGGGTAGAGATGTTTAGAGATAGAAGCAACGTGCATGAATTGTTGTGACTTTTGACCTAGACAGCATCGCATTGGTTGAATTTCTTACCAGATTCCTTGAATTCTTGAGGCGAAGTCGCAGGAGTTTGCCTTTTACAACTAAAAAAAAGTGATTATTATTGCAAGTATTAATTTTAATGAATAGAATAAGCATTGATGAAATCGTTGGGTATCAATAAGTTGTTCGCTTTCTCGCTAGTTGTTGGAGCGGCTACTACGTCTTGTGATATAATAAAAGACATAGAATATACTGCTACTCCAGATCCTCTTGAGGTTCATGGTGATACGGTAGTACTGAAAAAAATAGATGTTACATTTGAAGCAAAGGACTTGCATAAGAAGGCTGTGGCTGAAGTTACGCCAATTTTGGTTTGTTCTGATGGGAAGGAATTTCCATTTAGAATGGATGTCTATCAAGGGGAAAAAGCTCCTGGGAATGGAATTGTAATTCCAGCAGATGGTAAAAAGGTGCAGTACAAAACTAGTAGTATTGCTTACCATCCATCAATGGAGAACGCTGAGTTGAAGGTAAGAGTTCTTGCGTCAAAAGGGAAGAAGAAATTGGATCCATATCTTTCGGATAAAATTGCCGATGCGACTATTATAACCCCGTTTTTGGTTCAAGCGGATGACAAAACGATCCTAGCAAAAGATGAATTCGTTCGAGTAACGTCGCACACAACTGAAGCAACTATCAATTATCAGAAAGCGAAATTCAACGTTCGTGCTTCTGAGTTGAAGGAGCAAGATATTAAGGAGTTCGAAGCTTTTGTTGCGGAAGCTATTAGCAATGAAAGATTGAATCTTAAAGGTCTTAACATTATGGCCTACGCTTCTCCAGAAGGTGAGATTGAGAAAAATACAAACCTTGCTGCAGATCGGGCAGGATCGGCTCAGAAGTATTTGGAGAAAATGTTCAAAAAGGCTGGATTTAATGTTGAGGAAGGATTCATTACTTTATCTCCAAAGGGAGAGGATTGGAATGGATTTAAGGCTGAAGTTCAAAAGACAAATCATGAAGATAAGGACTTGATTTTAAGGGTTCTTCAGATGACTTCGGACTTGGATAAGAGAGAGCAAGAAATTAAAAATATGGCTGCTACTTACACATTCCTCGAAGAAAGTGTGCTTCCACAGTTACGTAGATCTCAAATGACTTTGTCTTTCGAAGAAATCGGATATTCTGATGAGGAGTTAAAGCAAATGAGCAAGTCGGCTGCAGGTGAATTAACGGTTGAGGAGTTGTTGTATGCAGCAACGTTATTCGACGGACTTGATGATAAATTGCAGATTTACAAATCCGCTGAAAAGATGTTTCCGAACGATTGGAGAGGAATTAATAATGTAGGACACGTGCTATACCTTTCTGGTAATGTTGATGGGGCTCGAGATAAATTTAACAAAGCAAATGACATGAATAGCAACCCTATTACGAAGAATAACTTGGGTGCAGTAGAGAGAATGAAAGGAAATAGTACAAAAGCCTGGAATTTATATAGTGAGGCTGCTGGCGTAGGTGAGGAGCTGAACTACAACAAGGGAATTATTGATATCGAACGCGGGCGTTATTCTGATGCAATTTCGAACATGAATGGTTTCAGTACGTTTAACTTGGCTTTAGCAAAGTTACTAAGTGGAGATGCTGAGGGATGTCTGTCGGCGGTAGATGCTTCGGACGACAAAGAGTCTGCGGTGGGGTATTACCTAAAGGCAATTGCAGGTGCAAGAATGTCTAACAAGGAGGTAATGGTAAATAATCTGAAGTCTGCTTGTGGCAAAGATGCAGAGTTCAAGAATAAAGTAGCTAAGGATAGAGAGTTCATTAAGTATTTCGAAGACGTTGATTTTAAGTCAGCGATTCAGTAATTAATTGATTTAATGTGATTTGCAAGGGCTCCACGTTGTGTGGGGCCTTTTTTGTGAATGAGATATTGTTAATATGAATAAGCTAGTATTAATAGCGTTAGGTTATTGTTTTTGCTTACTTGCTGCGTGTACATCAGAACAGAGTAAAGCAACTGAGGCTGAAATAGCGAGAGAAAAGGAGATCGTAGATTTACCTGAACTAGATCGGTTGAATCAGCAGATAATTGATAATCCTAACAGTTCAAATACCTACTACCAAAGGGGTCGATATTATCAGGAGGAGGGAGATTTAACTGCCGCGGTGGAAGATATAAATAGAGCATTGCGTATTGACCCTGACGTGGCAGTTTACAATTATGCCAAAGGAGAGATTTTGTTTCTAAACCTGAAGGTCGCCGACGCAGAAAAATATTTAAAGAGGGCAGTAGAGTTAGATTCCGAGTTCGTAGATGCATACATTTTGACGGGCAGATTGAGACTATACGATAAGAACTTTAAAAGTGCAATGGAGAATTTCAATCAGGTATTAAAGATAAATAAATACAATGCGGAGGCGTATTTCTATAAGGGGTTCGCTTATGAGTTGGCGCGAGATACATTGCGGGCTGTTACAAGTTACCAGACAGCAATTGAGCAAAATAGTGAGTATTATGAAGCCTATGTGCAATTAGGAGTGCTGTTCGCGTCGGTGCAGGATTCTAAGGCGGAAGGATATTTTAGAGGGGCGATTGATTCTCGACCTGAATTGCTTGAGCCATGGTTGCATCTTGGATTATACTATTTTCAAAGAGGAGAGCATCAAGAGTCCATAACTTGTTTTGATGAAATGATAGCCTTAGATTCAACGTTTGAGATGGCTTATTTTAACAAGGGGAATGCTTATTTAGACCAGTACAGAGATCGAAAGCCTAAACACTTTCGAGATTCTATATTATATCTGGCGCATGAAAATTTCCAGCGTGCAACCAGCTTGAATCAAGAGTATGAGCAAGCTTGGTTAAATCAGGGGGTATGCAGTGCGTTTCTTGGTGATTTTGCAGAAGCCGAAAAATGTTACCGAACAGCACTTAAGATAGAACCTCAATTTGACCGAGCGGCCAGAGCGTTGAGTGATCTGGATCGACGACGAAGAGGTAAGTAGGTTGATGCGTTTTTCATTGAGTATTAAGATTTACTTCTCCCCACAAAATGTAGGGTAATTAAAATTATTCCAACAAGTATTAGAACAAAGCCTATTCTGGGTAGAAAACTCGACCTGAAACTGCTGACATGTTCACTAGATCGGGCTGAAGCAGAATAGTCTGCGGAAGAGATTGAACTAGATTTTTTAGCCTTTTCTGCTGGCTTAGTAATCGCCGAAAGCGATAGAGTATCTTGTTCACAGATCATTACAAATTTGTTGTTCGCAGCATGCTGGTTCCATTCAGAGAATATTCGTCCAGAATCAGGGATGAATTCTATGCTAATTGGAACACCCTTAAAATAAGTTCCGTGGAATGGCAGCCGTTGCATATAATTTGAATTGATAGACACCATTCCTTTCCCTTGCAAATTTAGATGGAAGCTTCCTTTTTTTGCTAGTAACCGATTGACTTCAGATCGAAAATGTTTGGGACGTAATTTGGCAAATTGTCGTAGTTCATCAACATGTTCAAGCCATTTTTTTTCCGTGTTCACTCCGTATCGGGTGTGCTTGGCTAATTGTCTGCTATTTCTGGGGAGTTCATCAATATAAATTCGTTGCATATGGTCTACAGCTTGGATAATAGTGTCCTTGTGAAACACGGTATTTAGTAAGTGAGACGCTTGATTTACAAAGTCATTCTTGAATGATTGGTTGGTGATTAATTTTCTTAAAAACATGGTACTCCATTCAGGATTGTACCAATCCGTTTCTTCCTTGCTTAAGCTTTTTTTCAGGAAGTTGCGTCGATAACTGCCAAATGATGCATCCGTGTCATACAAAATCATTCTGAATCTGTTATCCAGGTTCTTAGCTTTCCAATAGCGAATGTTTCCTCGAGAGTCAGAGTTGTTGATGAATATTTGGGTGATTCTATAGTTGATGTAATTGCGTATGTCGAGTTGAGAACAAATTTTAGCGTAGGCAAGAGAATCCATACTCGTACAATTTTCAAAGTAGCGGTACATTTTCATATAGTCTTTTCGATCTCCATGCTGTTCAATCCATCGTCCTTTAACAATGCTAGTACTGTCTTTATGCGCTCCATGGTGGCTTTTCAGATAATGTTCATTGATTTTTTCACGTAGATTATAAAGCCCCCACCACTCCCCATTTACATAAAGTTGCACCTGACGAAAGTTCATATAGTCTATCGACAGATTTTTGATTAGGTAAGCATTCAATACATCTTTGAATCTTGTTTTTTTATAGTCGTTTCCTGAAGTTCTAAGCACAAGTTGTTTGTGTTTTCGAATTTCTGAATCGCCAAATATTTTATAAACAAACCGCTTTTTGCCATATTTTTTTCTGGCGATTAACTTCATTGATTTCTCTGAATACCTCCTGGTGGTTTCTCCAAATATTTTGATGCCGCAGGTTTGGGCAAACCCTTTCCCATTGGTGTCAATAAATTCTACAAAGGTGGTACGTTCCCAATCCTTGTTATAGTTTCCTAAATAGCGTCCAACTGTAGTGTCATTTTGCCCATATTTACCCTTGGTATAGATCCCCTTAGAATAGTTCCACAGATCCGATGGTTCGATGTTTAAACAAACCAAAGGGAGTTTGCTTGGTCGGTTAAATACGAATGTTCTGTAAAAAATGGTGTCGCGTACTTCTGACTTACAATGAATCGAAATAGCACAAGTTTGTCTAATCTTCATACTATCCTTCCATTCTCCTTTATTCGTAAGATTTTGTCCCCGAAGAATGAATTGAGGTGTACAACCTGGTGAGGAAAACTTCAGCGTGAAAGGGTGCTCGTAATGACCTGAAGGATGAGAAATTGTGACCTGACTTGAACAGATGTTTGCAAGAATAAGAGGCAATATCCCTATGAATAATAGTGTTTTAATGCTTTGTGCAACCAACTTCAATGCTACTTTGTCAGGTGGTGAAAATGTTGTTTACTTTGCCAAATCCAGACAATCGTATCCAAAATTGATAATAATATTCGCAATTTCTTCCGTAAACCTTACTATTTTTAAAGACGGATACATCAATTTTATTAATGAGTTTAGTGAGAGTAGTTTGCTTGTTGTTGTTTGTTGGAATAACTTCAGGTGTGGTTGCCCAAAAGACGGGGACGGTAAGGGGAGTAATTTATACAAAAAAGACTGGTGAGCCTGCGATGTTTATTAATGTTAAAGTCAAGGGGACAACACTTGGAGGCACAAGTGATGTTAATGGACTTTTCAGTATACCTAAGGTTCCTGTTGGAAAACAAGTTTTGACAATATCAGCTGTTGGTTTTAAGGAATTAACCAAGGAAGTGGAAATAAAGGCCAATAGGATAACGAGTGTAAAACTTAAGGTTGAGGAAGGAGTTACGGAAATTGAAGGTGTTGAAATTTCAGCTGAGGCGATAGAAAATAAGACCGAGGTAAAAATGTCTGTAACCAAGGTTAGTTCAAAGGAAATAAAGCAAATTCCTACGATTGGTGGCGAAGCAGATATTGCTACTTATTTCGAAACTGTGCCGGGTGTGGTTTCTACCGGAGACCAAGGAGGCCAGTTATACGTAAGAGGTGGATCACCTATCCAGAATAAAATACTATTGGATGGTATGACCATTTATAATCCATTTCATTCAATAGGATTTTTCTCGGTATTTGATACCGATGTGATCAGAAATGCGGAAATATACACTGGGGGATTTTCGGCGGAATACGGACAACGGATATCTTCTATTATGGACATTACCACGATAGATGGTAATAAAAACAGACTAGCCGGTCGCGTGTCGAGTAGTCCTTTTGCCACAAAATTAATGGTGAATGGTCCGTTGTTAAAACAGAATGCCGACGGTGGTGGTAAGTCTATAACCTATGTGCTTTCTGCTAAACACTCTTATTTGGATAGAACATCCAAGGTATTATATGACTATGTTGATACAAATGGTCTGCCGTTTAACTTTACAGATTTGTATGGAAAGGTTAGCGTTAATGGAGAATCCGGAAGTAAGTTTAATTTGTTTGGATTTCGCTTTACGGATAGGGTAAGATATAAGGCTTTGTCTGATTATAACTGGAGCACGTTTGGTGCTGGTTCAAATTTTGTGATTGTTCCAGGATCCTCGCCGGTATTCATTACTGGTAAATTTTCATATTCTAAATACACTATTGAGTTAGCTCAAATTTTTGATGATGAATTAATTCAGGATCAGAAGCGATCAAGTTCAGTAGATGCGTTTGATTTCGGTTTTGATTTTAAGTACTTGCTTGGAGATAATGCGGTAAGATTCGGTTTTGAGGTAGATGGTCCGACAACCGAATACACAGCTTTTAATACCTTGGGAAACAGGATTGAATTGAATAACAACAATACCAATTTCGGAGCTTATATTAACCTCAAATATATTATTGGTCGACTAATTCTAAATCCTGGATTTCGTTATCAGTATTATAATGGAATCAAATTGCGTCAGGGAGGATTTCTGTCAAATAATTCGCCAGAACCTAGGCTAGGATTGAAATTCAATGCTACTGAAAAACTTAGAATTAAGGCTGCGGGTGGATTATATTCTCAGAACTTAATGAGCGCAAACTCCGATCGTGACGTGGTTAATCTGTTTTACGGATTTGTGTCGAGTGCCTCTAATGTGCCAAAAAAGTTTACCGAACAGGATCTGGAACAACGCGACGTGACCCACGCATTGCAGCGATCAACCCATGCTATTCTTGGTTTTGAGTATGATTTTACTTCTAAGTTATCACTTAACGTGGAGGGATATTATAAGTGGTTTAACCAACTTACTAACCTTAATAGAACCAAAATATATGAAGATAATGGCGAAAATACGGACAAACCAGATGCTTTGAAAAAGGACTTCAACCTGGAAACTGGACATGCTAAGGGAGTTGATTTTGTTGTCAAGTATGACGACAAGAGAATTAATATGTTTGCGGTGTATTCCCTTGGTTATGTAGATCGTTGGGATGGTACACAACTTTATAATCCTATTTTCGACAGAAGGCACAATGTCAATTTAATTGCCTCTTATAAACTCGGAGAGAAAAAGGATTGGGAGGTAAATTTCCGATGGAATTTTGGATCTGGATTGCCGTTTACTCAGACGCAGGGTTTTTATCATTCTGTTGATTTTAATGAGGAAGGTATTGGAACTGCAGTTGAGCAAGAAAACGCAAACGACTTAAGTGTTCTTTATGGTGAATTGAATCGAGGTAGAATGCCTGCATACCATAGACTTGACCTCACGGTGAAGAAAGGGTTTAGATTTGACAATTCATCTTCTAAGTTTATGAAAAATTCGAAGATGGAGATTGTTGCAGGTGTGACTAATGCCTATAGTCGGCGGAATATCTTCTATGTTGAAAGGGTGACAAACGAGATCGTTTATCAGCTTCCAATTCTTCCAAGTGTTGGTATTAGCTGGAGCTTTTAACTAGCTGATAACTCATGATGGATCTGTTAACATCATTCATCATGAGTTATCTTGTTTTCAATTGTTCTTTTATTAGGCTTCAGATGCCAATCTTGAAATGAGGGGAATTAGAGATTGTGAAATTAAGGATTACTTAGGCTTACAGGGATGACTTTTCCACTAAGGTATTTATGTGCGTTTACCGTAAAATCTGCAACAAACTCTGCCATTTGTTCGGCCGACAGAGGAGCTTTATATCCCGGAAAAGCTTCCTCAAGCATTTCTGTCTGAACAGCCCCGAAAGCCAGTGAATTGTATGTTATGGAAGTTTTTTTAAACTCTTCAGCAAGGCATTCGGTAAGACAAACCAAAGCAGCTTTGCTAGAAGAATAGGCGGAGAGCCCGCTAAATTTTAAACTTCCTTGGAAACCACCAACGCTACTGATATTTACGACATGAGCTTTCTCAGATTTAAGCAGCTTATTGTGATACGCTTGTAATACGGTGTAAATTGAGAAAAGATTAACCTTGTAAACTTGCTGGAGTTCATCTTGTTGTATTTCAAGAAAAGGCTTGTTTAGCAGTTTGCCTGCGTTATTTATAATCCCATCTATTTGAGGCCAGTCAGATACTAAAGAGCTTAATTCTTCTACCGAAGTACTGGCTAAATCAATTGTAGCGTAATCAAGCTTTCCATTTAATTGGGAAGTGGTTTTCGCTAATTCCTCTAATTTTTCGGTACTTCTGGCTAGCGCTAAAACGTGATTGTCCTTAGCTAGTTGTTTGGCTACTTGATATCCAATGCCTCGACTGGCACCGGTGACTATATATCTTTTCATGAAAGTGATTTGATCAAGTTGTAATTGAGGCTTCTTTATAAAATGATTCGTTTTGACGAACCATTTTCTTTAGCATTGGGCTAGGCCGGTATCGATCTTCACCATATTCTTCCTGTAAATCTTGCAAGTGGGCAAGGCAGTTTTCAACTCCTATTTCATCTGCCCATTTCAATAAACCTTTCGGATAATTCACACCTTTAGTCATGGCCAAATCAATGGACTCTTTCGATGCAATATTCAAGTAAAGCGCGTCTACAGCCTCGTTAATTAACATTACAACAATTCGGTTAACAATCAAATTACCGATTTCAATGTCTTTTACCGCTTCTATTTGTTTGCCGTTTTCACTGTAATCATAATATCCCCGACCAGATTTTCTTCCATACCATCCGGCTTCAGAATACCTTTTCTGAGTAAACGACGGACGATATCTTGGATCGTAAAAAAATGCTTCGAACACTGATTCTGTCACCGCGAAATTGATATCGTTGCCAATAAAATCCATTAACTCAAATGGCCCCATGCGAAAACCGCCCAGTTCTTTCATCGCCCAGTCAATGGTCTCAAAACTAGCTATACCTTCTTCATAGATTCTTAAAGCTTCGCCGTAAAACGGACGAGCAATTCGGTTGACGATAAAACCCGGAGTGTCTTTGGCAATAGCCGTAACCTTGCCCCAGGAGTTGATCAAAGCAACGGATTGTTGCAGAATATCGTTATCGGTTTGAATGGCAGGAATTATCTCAACCAATGGCATCAGTGGCGCTGGATTAAAGAAATGTATGCCGATAACGCGGTTAGCTCTTTCACATGCTGCTGCAATAGACGCGACAGACAGTGAACTAGTATTTGTTGCAAGAATGCACGAATCATTCACAATGCCTTCCAGGTTTTTAAATACCTTCTTTTTTATAGCCAAGTCTTCGATAATTGCTTCAATTACAATCTCGGCTTCAGAAAAATCGGACATTTCTGTACTGTACGAGATACGGGATTGTATTTGTCTACTTTCTTCCGCATTTACTCGACCTTTTTCCTCTAGCCGAGCCATAACTTTTGCCAATTTTTGCCTTGCTTTTTCCAATGCTTGTTCATTGGTGTCGGTTAGTACAACCTTATGACCTGCGGTGGCCGCAACTTGAGCAATTCCAGATCCCATTGATCCGGCTCCTAAAACGCCTACAGTATGCATAATTATTCTCCTTTGTAGTTTGGTTGTCGTTTTTCTAAAAATGCAGTAACTCCTTCTTTAAAGTCGAATGTGGATCCTGCTTGTTCTTGTAATTGTTTCTCCACTTCTAGCTGTTGCTCTAGCGAATTTTGAAGGCTTAAATTCAGTGCTTTTTTTGTAAGTCCAAAACCCCTTGTTGGCCTTTGGGCAAGAGTTTCGGCCATTCTTGTTGCCGTAGCAATAAGTTCGTCAGGTTCGGCCACATCGTAAATCATGCCCATTGCCTTTGCATCGTCTGCAGTGATTTTGTCAGCTAGCAACATTTGGGCGGTTGCGCGTTGCAAGCCGATCAATCGGGGTAAGAAAAAGGTTCCGCCACAGTCAGGAATCAATCCAATATTGCTAAAGGCCTGTACAAATTTGGCATTGGTTGCCGCAATTGTAATATCACAAGCGATGGCTACGTTTGCACCAGCACCTGCGGCAACACCGTTTACCGCGCAGATTATCGGCTTTTCAATGTTCCTTATTTTATTGATTATCGGATTATAGGTTTGTTCTACTACAGACCCTATTGTTGGACCATCTGGCGCTGTGGCTTCAGCTAAATCTTGTCCGGCGCAAAACCCACGGCCATTTCCTGTGAGCACCACTGCCCGAACAATTTTATTATTGGCACATTCATCCAAAGCGTTTTGGACTGATCTGGCCATAGTGAAATTGAAGCTATTCAACACGTCAGGTCGATTTAACCTTATCCATGCGACGCCATTTTCAATGTTAAATTCAATGTTTTCCATAACTATAGTTTGTACATCAAAATGTAATTACCTTCTGGTGAAAGTATAGTGTAACAATCCGGAAAGCCTGTAACCGCTTCTATATTGGACATTCCGGCTTCTTTCAGTTTCTGAACTTTGGTTTTCATGTTGGGAGCAAAGAATGTTAGCCCAGTTTTTCCGCCGGATGCACGATGGTGCATACCAATAATATTGAAGTCGTCTGTGCAAATAGCCCATGGGTAAGGCTGTTCGGAATTCATTCTCGTTTCAAAGCCAAGTTTCTCCCAGAATGCGACGCTTGAATCTTTGTGGTTTGTCGGGAGCGCTAACTCCCCAAAGACACCATATTGCGCACTCGGAAATTTGGTGGAGTCTTGAAAATACTTTTGAGGTAGATTACTCATGGTGATTCCGTCAGGTTGGTACATGTTCGCATTGTATTTATCCACAATGGTAATTTTGGTAGTATTTCCAGGTATTTGGAATTCGTTAATTTGAGATTCGTTGAAAGAATACTTATTGATCAATTTAGCTCCAGCATCAGATAATCGCTTCGCGGCCATTGAAAATGAGCCTGTAAAATATTTGATACCCACAATATTTGAGCTGTCTTGTCTTAGTTCAATCAAGATATTGCCATCAGAAACTCTTGCCCATCGGTGGCGGTCTTCCCCTTCTTCCATAAGTTGTAGTCCAAAATGCTGGTAGAAGTCCATGGATTCTTTCAAATCTCTGGTGCCGATAGAAATTACGGAGGCTGCACCGAGCCGAAATTTAGGTGAAGAGGCGGTCGCGGTTGAGTCTTCATCCGATCTTGACTTGTGTTGGTGATTGTCGTGCTGTGGAGTTTTGTCCCCGCAGCTAATCAAAGCACACGAAAATAAAATGAATGGGATGAAGTATTGATGCATAAAGCTCATTATTTGCCCTAAATGTAAGAACATATTTTTGCAGGTACCGTCAAATAACATGTACTGACAATTTGACGCAACCCTGGGGTAAAATATTAACTTTGTTCCGAATTTTATAAAGAAGATTGATGGCGCAATTTGACGCATTAAAAGTGGAGAATATTCAATCGGAAACAGAGGATACAGTTTCCATTTCATTTGAAATACCGCAAGAATTAAAATCAAAATACAATTTTGTTGCGGGTCAGTACCTGACCTTGCGCAAGGAAATTAACGGAGAAGACGTACGACGTTCTTATTCTATTTGTTCTGGACCTTCGGATGGTGAGGTGCGAGTTGCAGTTAAACAGATCGAAAATGGTTTGTTTTCAACATTTGCCAATGATCAGTTAAGAGAAGGAGAAGTGCTGGAGGTAATGCCTCCAATGGGGAATTTTACTTTCGAATCCGATGCTAGCAGATCACAACATTACCTTTTGATTTGTGCCGGTAGCGGTATTACGCCAGTAATTTCCATTGCCAAATCTATTCTTGAAAAAGAACCGAATAGCAAAGTGTCCATGCTGTATGGAAACCGGACTGCTGAGCAGGTGATTTTTAAGTCAAATTTAGATCAGCTGGCCAGCAGTGATCGATTTTCGTTGCATTACATTTATAGTAGACAGTCTGTTGACGGAGGTTTGCATGAAGGTCGAATTACAGCTGAAAAGATCGAGGATTTTAAATCGGCTTTGGATTTTACATCTGTTAACGAAGTTTATTTGTGCGGGCCTGAGCAAATGATTCACGATGTCTCTGCCAAATTCGAAGCGATGGGAATAGACAAGAAAAAGATTCACTTTGAGTTATTTACAACTACTGCTTCTAATGAGATAAATGAAGTGAAAAGGTCATCAACTTCTAATTTCTCAGGGGAAAGCTCAGTTTGTGTAATTGTTGACGGGGAAGAAATAGAATTTACGATTACTGATGGGAGCAACATTCTTGATGCGGCGATGGAAAATGACGCTGACGTGCCTTTTGCTTGTAAAGGAGGAGTTTGTTGTACGTGCAAAATCAAGGTGGTAGAAGGTGAAGTCGAGATGGATGTGAATTATGCTCTTGAACCGGAAGAAGTAGAGCAAGGATTTGCCCTTGCATGTCAAGCGCGTCCGAAATCGGCTCGCGTAGTCGCAGATTTTGACGATATATTCTAGCGCGTGGTTTTTGACCATTAGGGTTTCCTGTTCGCTACTCAGCCTGAATTGAGCTTGTTTTTAGTGGTTTATGAACCGAATTAACGAAGGAGTTTGGGTTCGTCTTTTTGCTGTTAGTGATTTTTCAACGAACTAGTTGAATGTAATAAACGGGAATGAAAAAGATCAAAATCGAACCTTTAGTGTTTTATGGACTAGCTCTTCTTCACATCATTTATGTGTGGTCTACTCCGGTTTTTGTGACACAAGATGGCTCATGTCATCTACATAACTCAAAAATACTGATAGTTGGAAGTGGGCAGTTTTATTCGCAATATTTAGAGTTAAATCTCCAGTTATTTCCAAATTGGTTTAGCAGCGTTATTCTAACCCTGTTTTTGAACTTGTTTTCACCAATTATATCTGAAAAAATGCTGATTACACTGATAATAATTTGTATTCCGTTAGCCCTTCGCTATGCTTTGAAGTCAATAAATCAGCAGGCAGTTTTTATGTATTCGATTGGTTATGTTCTTTCAAGCGTTTTTTTAGCATTTGGATTTTATAATTCCCAGTGGAGCATTGCATTCTTCTGCTTGTTTATTGGTTTCTTCTTCAAGAAACAAAACGAATATTCATTTGGTCGAACAATTGTTTGTTCTGGACGATTGTTGTTAATCTATTTTACCCATCCAGTTGCCTTTATTGAAGCCTGCTTTTTAGTTGGTTTGGATTACTTAAGGGCTGCATTTGGTTATTTTAAGAATTTCAGAACCTATCTGCAGCAATTATTTGAGATTACCCTTCATCGTGGTGTGATCATTTTACCATCCTTTGGATTGTTTTTAGTGTTCTATTTTAGTTCAGGAGGGCATTCGGATTCAATTTTTGAGAACAAACTATTTTTCTTCGAATATCTAAGAAACCTGGTCATCTCACCTTATTTACTGAGTTTTGATATCAAGGAGCTTATTTTGCAAGGATTATTTTCGGTGTTGGTATTTGGAGCCTTTTTATGCATCTGGATGAAAAAAATTAAGTGTACCACGGTTAGGATTGGAGAAAATTTGTTGGCTTTGTTACTGGTTAATTTGTGTATCTATTTTTTCATCTCGGGTGCTATGGTGGTGGGCTCTTATTTGACCGTTCGGATAGCCAGTTTAATTTATCTCACATTGATATTACTTGCCGCACCTTTTCCTTTCCCGTTCAAGTTTGGATATTTGCTGATAAGTTCAACTATTTGTTTCTTATTCCTAATCGTACGGTATCCATATCAGAATAAGATGAGTGAGATTGCAGAAAATTATATAGAATTAGGAAAGTGTGTTAAAAGCAATTCAACTGTTTTGCCCTTAGGTTTTTCAAATCGGGGAGAAATTGGTTTAGAAATTTTATCAAGGCTTGGAGTGTTTCAACACATTGGGGGGTATCTCGGAATGGATAAGCGAATTATCTCATTTGACAATTATCAAGCATAATAAGGATTTTTTTCCTAAATATGGAAAAGTCAGTGCAATCCTTTTCAACATTTGTCGGTAGGAACGTCATCTGGTTTAGAGGAGAATCCGCCATCTGTAGACGCCTTGTCCTTTGCAGAGAGGCAGGGGTGTCAAGTGGATTACATTGTTTTGTTTGGTGACGCGTCTAGATTTGAGGGGGCTGAAAAACTAAGCTCTATCGAGGAACAATTAGAATTTGCGTTTACGCATATTCATTACGCCTACTGATAGCTTGTCAAGAGTGTATAAACATAATAGTCTAGTGGGAGAAATTGTAACAATATTTGACAACGGATTAAATGACTCGATGGTACTTTGAAAGACTTATTTTTGCAGCTTTGCGTATGGACTCAATTATTTTTTATCTGTCAGCACATTGTTTTGTAGATCAGCGTATTTTTCAACTCTATTTACGGAATGATGCAGGGTTAAGATCTTGTTTTGACTCCATTAATTTCAATTTGTTAAGATGACAATTCAGCAGGTTAAGCAGAGATTTGGGATAATTGGAAATTCGAATGGATTGAACCGAGCGTTGGATGTGGCGCTGCAAGTTGCCCCAACAGATATTTCCGTGTTGATTGGTGGAGAAAGTGGTACTGGTAAGGAGGTAATGCCACAAGTGATTCACCACTACAGCGCAAGAAAGCACGCTGAATATATAGCTGTGAATTGTGGAGCGATTCCAGAAGGAACTATTGATTCAGAGTTGTTTGGGCACGAAAAAGGAGCTTTTACGGGGGCTCACGATAGCCGAAAAGGGTACTTCGAAGTTGCCAATGGCGGAACAATTTTCCTAGATGAGGTGGCGGAGTTGCCGCTCCCAACTCAGGTAAGGTTGTTAAGGGTTTTGGAAACAGGAGAGTTTATTCGGGTGGGCTCTTCCAAAGTGCAAAAAACTGAGGTTCGAATAATTGCTGCGACCAATGAAAATATGCAGAAGGCCATTCAAAAGGGGAAGTTTCGAGAGGATTTATTTTACCGATTAAGTACGGTGCCGATTGCGCTTCCACCGTTAAGAGAAAGAAAGGAAGATATCCATTTGATCTTTAGAAAGTTTGCGGCTGATTTTGCGGAAAAATATCGCATGCCAACAGTTCGGCTTTCTCCTGAAGCAGTGGATCAATTGAACGCTTATCGGTTTCCAGGAAATATAAGACAGCTCAAAAATATAACGGAACAAATATCGGTTATTGAGCAGGAAAGGATGATCGATCCTAGTACCTTGTCAAGGTATTTACCAACTTCTGATGGAGCCAATTTGCCGATGGTTTTGTCAAATGACGGGCGAGGAGTTCATGATCCAGATCTTTCTGAAAGGGAAATTTTATACAAGGTATTGTTTGATATGCGTCAAGACATTACGGACATGAAACGAATTGTTTTGGAATTGCTGCAAAATAAGGATGCTGGATCGGAAATGTCAACCAGTCAACGTGCTGCCATTATTAATAAATTATCAGATATGGAAGGGGATTATTCCCCTGGCTATGCCACAGATCCTAATGCCGCAAGGTTGCCACAGTCCGCACCCCCGCAGGAAATTCAACCAAATATAAATTACGTTGAACCAATTCAAGATCCGGTAGAGGTGGAGGAGTCACTTTCGTTAGAGGAAAGAGAAATTGAACTTATTAAAAAGGCATTAGATAAACACAGGGGTAAGCGAAAGTATGCTGCTCAGGAACTTGGAATTTCCGAACGAACGCTTTACCGAAAAATAAAGGAATACGATATTTCCAAATAGATGGTCGTTTCATTTGTAAGAAATATATTCGTTGGTAGTCTGTTAATTTCTGTTCTTTCAGGCTGTGCGATTAGCTTGGGTTTTAAGCCCGGTGGTGGTAAAGGTGTCTTTTTTCAATTGGATGACTTTGTTGTTAATTATTTTGAGATTAACGCACCAACGGCACCTCCAGTTCTGGGACAATCTTTTACTGAAAGTTTTAAGGATCTTATTCAATCGCAAAGCCCATTGGAATTGGTTGCTGAAGATCAAGTTTCCAATTCAGATACTAACTATGTCCTATTTGAGGGATATATTAGTCAATATCAAATTGCTCCTTTAACCATTCAGGCGGGTTCTGAAACTGCAGCGCAAAACCGGTTATCTTTAACCATTCATATTGACTTCAGGAATGCCAAGGATCCGTCGAAAGATTTTACGCAAGATTTTACCCAATTTCGAGATTTTAGTAGTGATGCGGATTTTGCGTCGATCGAGTTAGAACTCATGCAAGAAGTAATAGACCTTTTGACGCAAGATATTTTTGACAAAGCATTTGGAGATTGGTAATTTAGAAAATGAATGGATAAGCAGCGTTTTCTCGAATTACTTGACAATCCGCATCAGATTAATGCGGAGGACACTAAGGCTTTGTCAGAACTGAAGGGAAGATTTCCTTTTTTTCACACAAATTATCTGCTTTTGACAAAAGGTCTAAAGCTTCATCAAGAACAGCAATACCAAGAACAACTGCCTCATTCAGCTGCGCATATTGTAAATCGTGAGGTTTTGTACGAGTTGGTTATGAAACAAGCTGTTCGAGAACGGATAGCAGAAGTAGAAACGATTGTAGCGCAGGTTAGTCAAGAAGATTTAGTTCAAGGTGAATCTTCAGTGCAAACCGTTGAGCTTCCAGATACGAATACCAATGATGGTGTCGAAGATTTGTCCAACGATTCAGTTGCAGTCTTAGGTCAATCGCCTGCCGACTCTATGGGAACGGAAAGAAATGCTGAGAAAGAGCTAAAATTTGATAATTACGATGATAGCGAGGTTGAAGATCAGAATGTAGTTGATACAGAAGAAACTGCGGGTAGCCTGCAGAGATTGGAAGGAGAAATTTTAAAGGAGGCAATTAAGGCCTCAATTGAGCAGGAAGTGTCAATGGATGATACTCCTGAGATTGATTTGGAACATCCGATAAATGGAGAATCATCTTATGAAGAGAAGGTAAGGGAAGAAGGGGACGAGGCCAAATTAGAACAAGACGATGTTGATCCTGTTAATATTGTCGAACCTAAAAAATTCGAAAATCAATCTCAGTCAACAACAAGGACTTTAGTGGGTTGGCTACGATCAAATGCGAGAGATGCCAAGGAGTGTGAAATTACCGTTGTAAAAGAACAGGAAGAAACCTCCCAAATCAGGATTATTGAAGGAGAAGCGCAATCAGAAATGGCTGACCTTAAGGAGAACAGCGTTAGTGATCTCGTCGATCGATTTATAGAAAACGAACCATCGATTACAAGAAAATCCGAGTTCTTTTCGCCATCCAATGTAGCCCGGATGAGTGTAGTGGATAGTGGCGAATTCGTAACCGAAACTCTAGCAAAAATCTATGCCAATCAAGGTAATTATGCAAAGGCCATTAAGACCTATAAAACATTAATCTTGAAAAATCCCGAAAAAAAGGTTTTCTTTGCGGGTCGTATAAGATTTTTAAGAAAAAAAATTGAAAAATAATTTGTTATGGGAACTGCCATTACAATTTTAGCTCTAATAGCTGCTCTACTTTTAATTTTGATCGTTTTGGTTCAAAATCCTAAGGGTGGAGGATTGGCTTCGAATGTTGGTAATGCTAACCAATTGGGAGGAGTTAGGCAAACCACAGACTTCTTGGAAAAAGCTACTTGGACTTTAGCTGTGGCTATTTTGGTTCTAAGCGTGGCTTCTTCCGCGTTTAATAGGCCTGTGAGTGTGTCAGCTGAGAATGGAGTCGAAGAAGTTGAAACAGAAACTAACATTCCAACCAATACTGTTTTTGATGTTGCTCCTGAGTCTTCTTCGGAGGATAACGCTGAGGATTAAGATATTTAGTCTTTTGATATATTATGTCAGCCTGTCATGTGGGCTGACATTTTTTTTGCTCTAATTTTTTTTATTCTGCAATTTTGTCTTGTATTGAATTTTGTGCCCAAATGGCACAAATTCTGACAGGCCAACTGAAGAATTAAAATTCGTTTTTTTATTAACTAAATAATCAAGATAAAAATGTCAGTAAGTGTAAAGCCATTAGCGGACAGAGTTATTATCGAGCCGGCTGCGGCTGAAGGAAAAACTGCAGGGGGAATTATTATCCCAGACACCGCAAAAGAAAAGCCAAAGAGAGGAAAAGTTATTGCTGCTGGTCCTGGTAAAGCGGACGAGCCAATGACTGTGAAAGAAGGGGATAGCGTGTTGTACGGTCAGTATTCAGGAACAGAGATCAAAATTGATGGGAGTGACTATCTGATTATGAGAGAATCGGATGTTTACGGGATTATTTTCTAATTACTTTATTTAAAAATTGTAGAAAAATAAATTAAGAAATGGCTAAAGATATTTTGTTTGAATTGGACGCCCGAGATAAATTAAAAAAAGGTGTAGATTCATTAGCTAATGCTGTTAAAGTAACACTAGGGCCAAAAGGCCGAAATGTTGTTATCGATAAGAAATTTGGTGCACCTCATGTAACAAAGGATGGTGTAACGGTAGCAAAGGAAATTGAGCTTAAAGACCCAATTGAAAACATGGGAGCTCAAATGGTTAAGGAAGTTGCTTCTAAGACTAATGATATTGCTGGTGATGGTACAACTACTGCTACTTTGTTAGCTCAGGCTATCATTTCCACTGGATTAAAAAGCGTAGCTTCTGGAGCCAATCCAATGGATGTGAAGCGTGGAATAGACAAGGCAGTTGAGTCAATCGTAGGTGAACTTAAAGGTTTATCACAGGAAGTAGGCTCTGATAACGATAAGATTAAACAAGTTGCCACTATTTCTGCAAACAATGACGAGAACATTGGGGCGTTGATCGCTGAAGCAATGAAGGTTGTTGGAAACGATGGGGTCATTACAGTTGAGGAAGCTAAAGGAACCGAGACTGAAGTGAAGACTGTAGAGGGAATGCAATTTGACAGAGGTTATTTGTCTCCATATTTCGTAACGAATGCTGAGAAAATGACTGCTGAGTTGGAAGATCCATACATCTTAATTTTCGAGAAGAAGATTTCTAACATGAAAGACCTTCTTCCAGTTCTTGAGCCAGTTGCTCAATCTGGAAAGCCTCTATTGATCATTGCAGAGGACGTAGACGGAGAAGCTCTAGCTACATTGGTTGTTAATAGAATTCGAGGAGCTCTGAAAATTGCTGCGGTTAAAGCTCCAGGATTCGGAGATAGAAGAAAGGCTATGCTTCAAGATATCGCTGTACTAACTGGTGGTACTGTTGTTTCTGAAGAACAAGGTTTTAAACTGGAAAACACGACTCTTGACATGCTTGGAACTGCAGAGAAAGTTGAGATCGATAAGGATAACACGACCGTAGTTAATGGAGCAGGAGACAAAGCTACGATTGACGGAAGAATTAATGAAATTCGAGCTCAAATCGAAGCGACTACTTCTGATTACGATAGAGAAAAGTTGCAAGAGAGACTAGCTAAATTGGCTGGTGGAGTAGCAGTTCTATATGTTGGAGCCGCTACCGAGGTTGAAATGAAGGAGAAAAAAGATCGAGTGGACGATGCGTTGGCTGCAACCAGGGCTGCTGTTGAAGAAGGAATTATTCCAGGTGGTGGTGTTGCGTTTATCCGAGCTTCAAAAGCTTTGGCAAACGTTTCTGGAATTAATGAAGATGAGAACACTGGAATTTCTATTGTTGCAAGAGCGGTTGAAGAGCCGGTAAGACAAATTGTTGCAAACTCTGGAGGTGAAGGAGCTGTCGTAGTTCAAAAAATCAAAGAAGGAGAGGCGGATTTTGGATATAATGCTAGAACGGAAGAGTTCGAACCGCTATACAGCGCTGGTGTTATTGATCCAACAAAAGTTGCTCGAATTGCTCTAGAAAACGCTGCATCTGTTGCTTCGATGATGTTGACAACTGAGTGTGTTGTTGCTGATGAACCAGAAGATGAAAATGCACCAGCTGGCGGCGGAATGCCTCCAATGGGTGGTGGAATGCCAGGCATGATGTAAAAATTGTAACGGAATTATAGCTCCTTCGGGGGCTTTCCCGGTTTATTCTTCCTGATTCGTTCAGATAGATACACTGACAATATATAAGGTCGCTTCAAGTGAAGCGACCTTTTTTTGTGCTCTGCATTTCTATAATTACCTTTGCCAGCTCTGCAACATAGTTGAATTTGAAAATGGTTTTTGTGAATCCTGTAGGGTTTGCGAAACAGTTATAAGTCTACTTAGTTTTTGGCAACACATGATTAATTGGAGTTTATTCCCATTACTCCGATTTGCTATATTTTTTCACGCCGGTATTCTTTTGGCCGACTTTGATGTGAGTCTAATGTTTCTTGCAATTTGCGGACTGGCGATAATTGCGTTTAATCTGGTGGTCAGAAGGACAATGTTTTACTTTGCAAACGTTGCTCTCATTAGGTCTATCCCCCTTTTATTGGCTATTCTTTCCTTAGGTTTTTTCTCTTACGAGTTAAAATGTTTGTCCGTTCAAAAATTAGATACTGCCTGTCCAGTATCCGCTCGCGTGGTAGTTGAGAAACTGGGAGCCAGTTCCACTAACCACTATTCAGCTATCGTACTTGTCGACGATTCTTCTTCAAATTTTAACAATAAAAAATTGTTGGCGCAAATTAGAAAGTCCCAAGCCAATGAAAGCGAAATTAAGGAGGGGGCATGTTTGGAAATTGAGGGTAAAGCAGTCCCAGTTCAATTTGGTCAAAATCCATATCAATTTGATTATAGAGAGCACTTGTTTTATCAAGGAGTGGGGGCAATGGTGTGGTGCAAGCACGTGACGGTTATTACAAAAACTTCTTATTCCCTGCTGTATATTAGAAACAAATGCAGGGAATTTCTTCTTCATCGTCTATCGCAAGTTTTGAGTGGAAGTAACTTCGAAATAGCAGCAGCATTAATTCTTGGAGCTAAACATGAACTTTCGCCAATGACAAAGCACGTGTTTTCAATCGCCGGCGTTATGCATGTTTTGGCTGTTTCCGGATTGCACGTTGGAATTATTTATTTCATCGGAATTGGGTTTTTAGGATTGTTCAGAGTGTTTAGGAAAAATTCATTGTTTTCTGTGATTATCTCGTTGCTTCTTGTTTGGAGCTTTGCAGTATTGACCGGTTTATCGATTTCTTCGTACCGCGCGGCAATTACGATAACTGTTTTCGGGATTGGTACTGTAATGGGGGAGCGTAAATTAACTTTGAATGCAACCGGTTTGGCAGCTATACTCATTTCCTGCTTGGATCCGTTTTCGATTTTTAGGCTTGGCTTTCAATTATCTTTTTTGGCTCTGCTAGGAATTTTGATAATCAATCCAATTTTGTCCAGTTTATATAAACCAAGATTCAGGCTCTCGAAATGGGTTTGGAATTTATTGACAATGTCATTTAGTGCTCAAATTATAACCTGTCCCATTTTGGTGTACAATTTTCATACATTTCCAACCTACTTTTTTCTTGGTAATCTAATTGCTATTCCGCTGGCTTTTCTAATTCTGTCCGCTGGAATTGGCTTTTTAACTTTCGGTCAAATTCCAGGATTAGAAGATGTTCTTGGTTGGGTGCTGCGTATGTTGATTCAGTTTTTGCACTTGGGGTTGGATACAATTAACGAAATTCCTTACTGCGAAATAAAGAGTTTATTTATATCAAAATACGCTGTTATAGCATTGTACCTGTTGTTGGGGGCCATCTTATTGTATCGTAAGTTGCTCTCCAATGGAGCAAATACGAGGCTTGCCACTGTTGGGATTATCTTATCGATAGGCTTGTGGAATTTTCCTAACATGGTTAGTCCACCGATCTATCTTAGGGTTTATAACAACCGGAAACATTCGACAATTGCATTTTGCAATGGAAGAAAGGCAGTTGTTTTTACTGAATGTGACACTGATCCGGAGCATTTGCAGCAGGAGTTTGTAGAAGAAGGAATAACCAATAAAAGGAAACGAAAGCTAAAATTCGGAACGCAGTATAGGTTTGGATCTGGAAAATATTCCCTGGTAGCTTTAGATGGAAATTGTACACAACCTTCGGAAATTTGCGACTCTTCCGTAAAAGTGGTGCTGTTGGCTGATAATTGCCCAATTAATATAGAACAATTAAACCGCTCTTGGCCTCAGGCGCAGATTGTGGCTGACGGAACAAATAATTGGAAGCAAATGAAAAAATGGGAATACAAGGCAGATAAATTATCAATACCATTTTCCCAAACCTCAGTGGACGGGGCATTTACTTATTTCTTTCATCAGAAGGAATAAAATATTCTTCATAGGGCGGAGCCATTCGTGAAGCGTTTCTTACGATAAAGAACTTATCCAATTGAATGTAATCAACAACAGCTTCCTCTTTGGGATTGGTACAGGAATGTTCAATAAATAGGTAATATCCTTGAGTTTCTTCTGCTTCTTTTATTGATGAAAGTTTTGAAACTCTTCCAACAATATTGGAATTGCAGTTTTCCGACAACCATTTTTTTGCCATGTACGTGCATACACCTTCCGGAGCAAAGTCATTAGTTAATTTGATATACTTGAGCAGTTCAATAATTGACGATAAAATATGTTCTCGATCAGAAGTCTCATTTTCGAATACCTGTAAATATGTTTCATGGAATTGTGCATTGTACTCGTTTTCCATTTGTTCGTCTTCGAATTTAAACATTGGTTGCTTGCCAATAAACTGTTCAAATGGGTCCACATTATCAGAGTTAAGGACAAAACGGTCTGTAGTATTAACATCAAAAACTGCAGTATTGAGTTGCATGCTAAATTCGCCATCCATTAGAATTAAATTACCGGTGGAATCCATCAAGCCGAATAGATGATCCATTTTATAAATCGGTGGAATGTTTTGTCTTTTGACCAATGCTTTTTGTTTCTCAATTTGGTTCGATAGTTCAACCAGGTAGATAACATCGACAAATTCAGGGTTGTTTTTTAGGCTCTCTCTCAGGTCAATTAATGAGTCAAGAGTAGTTACTTCCGATGTTTTAATTGCGTTAAGATCTCCAAATAAATAGGGCCGATATTGAAAGTGTTTTTGAACGGTGGAGTCCAAATATTGGGAAATAGAGTTTTCAGCTTTCGATTGGGCCTTAGATTGTTGATCTGAATAATCGGTTAAAATCCAATTCGGGTCACATGAAAAGCAAATTAATGTTACCCCGAACAAATAAGTTAGCAGTTTCATATGGCGCGAAAATTAGCCAATTATAGGAAACCCGAGAGTTGGATAGACTCAAAAATTCTGGACAGGCTAAAAGAAACAGGTATTTTACGCAAACTGGTTTCTAAAATTTAGTTCAGTCTCATTATAGGTTGATGGATTTTCTCAAACTCAAATAATTTGCTCGACATTCTGGGCCCGCTGGGCGAAATATAATATTGTATTGGTCTGATGGCTTTGCTAAGTGAGGTGTATGGATCTCTTAATAAAGATTAGTTTTGGCTTTAGCAATTAAAAAAGTCAAATCAGAAGTGGATTATGAAGAGCTTAAGTGCTGTGATCATCACGTTTAATGAAGAAAAGAATATAGAAAGATGTCTGAAGTCTTTAATTCCTATAGTTGATGAAATAGTTGTTGTAGATTCCTATTCTGTTGATGGTACGGCTGAAATATGTCGAAAGTATGATGTGATTTTCAAGGAAAGAAAATGGGATAACTATTCGGAGCAAAAGAACTATGCTAATAGTCTAGTTACATCAGATTATATTTTGTCTATTGATGCCGACGAGGAGATTTCGAAAGAATTGCAAGATTCGGTGCGAAACTTAAAATCAACCAAGAATAATGTCGATGGATATGAATTCACTCGTAAAACAAATTATTGCGGCAAATGGATTTTACATGGGGGCTGGTATCCTGAAAGAAAATTGCGGCTGTGGAAAACGGGTTTAGCTAAATGGCATGGGGAGGTTCATGAACAATTGAATTTTACGGGAACTGCCACCGAAAGGGTAAAAGGTGATTTGTTACATTATTCGTATCCATCAATAGATAGTCACGCCAATAAGGTAAATTACTTTACATCCATTGCTGCAAAGGATTTGTTTGATCAGGGAAAGAAATCTTCTTTGGTTGTTCTACTCATTTCACCGATGATTGAATTTTGGCGAAAGTTTCTTTTTCAACGTGGATTTATGGACGGGTACTACGGTTTTGTTATTGCCGTTATGTCGGCTTACTATAAGTTTTACAAATACGCAAAGCTCCGTTCTTTGTGGATTGCAAGTAGGAAATAGCTTAAAAGAGTTTTTCGTGAAAAGAATATGTTTTTTTAATAGTCTTGAATTTTGGGGAGGTGGAGAGAAGTTGCATTTGGAATATGCGCTTGAATTTAGGAAGAAGTATTATCAAGTTTTTATTGGGGCGTCTCCGACAAGTTTGTTGAAGAAAGAAGCAGATAAGCATGGCATTCCGGTGATTCCAGTTCAGGTTGGTAACTTATCATTTTTAAATCCGTGGAGTTTATGGGATATTTCAAGAAAGCTAAGAGCTAAAAATATAGATACTGTTGTTTTTTCTACCTCTCAGGATTTTAAATTGGTTGCCACAGTCAGTCGAATGGCCAGGCTAGAAAAGATAGTTTATTCGAGAGGTCTTGCTGTGCCAATAAAAAATACGCTTATAAACAGGTTTGCGCTGCGTCGCCTAACACATTTCGTTGCGAATTCTCAAGCTACAAAAAGGGAAGCCTTAAAATATTTTGGTGATGTAATACCAGAAGATAAACTAGGAGTTGTCTATCACGGGATTGAAATTCCCTCAAACCCAAAGTCTGTAATGCCTTTGCCGGCAATTGTGGATAAAGGGAGTGGTCTGATACTTGGAAATGCAGGAAGACTGACCAAACAGAAAGGGCAACATCACCTAATAGAAATTGCCACCCATTTAAAAGAGGCAGGAATTGAGTTCAGTGTGTTCATTGCTGGCACTGGTGAATTAGAGGACGAGCTCAGGACAAGAATTGTTGATCGTGGTTTAGAGGAATATGTGCACCTATTGGGCTTCGTGGAAGACGTTGATCGTTTTATGGCCAGTCTAGATGTTTTTGTATTGACATCGGAGTGGGAGGGATTTGGCTATGTTTTAGCTGAGGCGATGCTTTATGGTAAGCCAGTAGTTGGATTTGATGTTAGCAGTAATCCGGAGTTGGTAGTTGAAGGTGTTACTGGATATTTGGTTGGTTTAGGGGATACTTTAGAGTTTACGTCGCGTATAATTTCGATGTCAAAAGATGAAGCATTGCGTTTTAGGTTGGGTTCTTCGGGCAGAATTCGAGTAGAGGAGGAGTTTGATTTGAGTTTACGTATAGCGGATTTGGAGCGGTTCATATTGGATAGCGTATAAGGATTGTAGTAGGTGTCAGAAATAGTT
>JAHDGY010000027.1 GCA_020631555.1 Flavobacteriales bacterium
TGTCGATGTTGAGAAGACAATTTTCTTCGAAAGATAATATGTTTTCGTGACGACATTGTCTAGGATTATTACAACTAATCTTTAAATTTACCAAACTAGCTTAGTCTACTTTGGATAGATTATTGATTATCAGTAAATAAAAATTTCACTTATGAAAAAAAATATTTGTTTGGCTTTAGGCATCATGCTAAGTTTTGGAATGTCTGCTCAAAGCACCAAGAAGATTCCAAACGTAATAGTCAAGACCATGGACGGCAAACAGGTGAACACCAGCAGTTTTAACAATAATGGCAAACCAATGATCATTAACTTTTGGGCCACTTGGTGTGCGCCATGTAAAAGAGAACTTAATGCCATTGCTGATGAATACGAGGATTGGGTGGAAGAAACAGGAGTTAAGCTCATTGCCATATCCCTTGATGATGCACGAAGCTCGGCACGGGTGAAGCCCTATGTAAAAAGTGCTGCATGGGAATACGAAATTTACATTGATGAAAATCAAGATCTCAAACGAGCCATGAATGTCAATAATCCACCTTATACTTATCTGATTGATGGGAAAGGCAACATAGTTTGGCAACACACCGGATACTCTCCTGGAGACGAAGAGGATTTATATGAACAACTTACAAAGTTGGCTGGAAAGAAATAAATCCATTCCCTTAATAAAACCTACCACGTCTTGAAAATAACTTTAAAATTCGCCCTCCTCGTAACTTTGCATGGAGGTTTATGCCTTATTTCATCTGGGCAAGACAACAATCAAAAGCAAATAGATTTTGGAAATATCAGGGGTGATGCGGAAGTTTCTTACCAAAACTATCAAGAAGATTCTTCTATTAACGCCCAGGTACCGGATCAAAAGTCTACCTTGACAGCATTTACAAACCTTATATATACGAGAGGCAAATTCTCGGCTGGAATGCGATATGAAAGTTACCTGCCTGTTCAATTGGGATACCCTGATAGATTTAGAGGCACAGGTATTGGTTATCGATACGCAAATTATAGTGGAGACTTTGTAGGAATAACGATCGGAAATTATTTCGAACAATTTGGCAACGGATTGGTTTTCCGAAGTTACGAACAACGTCAACTAGGAATTGACAATGCCATGGACGGCGTTCGCATAAAGTTAAATCCATTTCCGGGAATTTATTTAAAAGGAGTGTACGGAAAAATGCGCTATGAATTTGATAGTAGGCTGGTTAATAGCGACGGCATTGTTCGTGGAGCAGACGGAGAAATCAATGTTAACCAACTGATAAAAGGATGGGAGAACAAACCGTTGCAATTTTCTTTTGGTGGTAGTTTTATGAGCAAGTATCAAGCGGATAACAACCCATCCTTGACGCTTCCCGAAAATGTTGGATCCTGGGCAGGAAGATTTAATTCCACTTACAAAGATTTTAGCATGTTCGGGGAATATGCATACAAAATAAATGATCCATCTGCAGACAACAAATACATTTACAAGTCAGGACAAGCTTTATTGCTAAATACTACTTATGCAATCAAAGGCTTTTCAATCAGTTTAGATGGAAAGTCTATAGAGAACTTTAGTTACCGAATTGATCGAGATGCCCAATTAACCGACTTGAATATCAACTTTATGCCTGCTTTATGTAAACAGCACACCTATAATTTGGCCGCAACCCTCTATCCATATGCTACACAACCTACTGGGGAAGTTGCAATACAAGGGGAAGTCAGCTATAAAATTCCCAAGAGAAGTCTGATCGGAGGAAAATATGGAACTCAAATTACAGTCAATTTTGCGCGAGCATACGGAATGGATACAACTTCCCTAAATGACATTAATACTGACGTTGGAAGCAAACGCCTTGGATACAATAACAATTTTTTCAGTCCCGGTAAGAATCTATATTTCCAAGATTTCAACTTAGAGCTTAAAAGAAAATTCAATAAACAATTCAAAGCTAGCTACATGTATTTCAACATGATTTACGATAACGACATAAACCAAGGCGCTTATGCTACTGCCACAGGCGCGGCAGTCAAGGGAGACCTTTACGCACAAATCCATTTGGTTGACCTATCGTACAAAATTAATAGGAAGAACAATATTCGTATTGAGGCCCAGCATTTGGAAGTAGCCAAAGACGCTAATGGAAAACAAGTTCACGATGGAAATTGGACCGCTTTTGTAATGGAATATACACAATCTCCGCATTGGTCTATTGGATTAATCGACCAGTATAACTACGGAAATAGCGATCCAGATTATAGAATTCATTATCTTTTCGGTACGGTTGCCTACATTCGAGAGGCAACAAGAATGGAAGTTGGCTACGGAAAAAGAAGAGCCGGTTTGTTTTGCGTTGGAGGTGTTTGTCGTGCAGTACCTGCGTCCAATGGCTTAACAATGACGATAACGACAACATTTTAACATTATGAAAAGAATTTTTTTTATTCCTTCGATACTTCTATTGATGGTGTTTGTTGCATGCGACCATGTGGAACAACCTAATCCTATAGTGGCTACAACCAACAAAAAATGCCAAAAAGTATTCAAAAATGGCTTGGTTGCAACCAAACATCGTAAAGTACTTGTGGAAGACTTTACAGGTCATTTATGTTCCAATTGTCCAGAAATTGCATACTATGTGGCTAAGAACCAAAAACAATACAGCAATCAAATTGTCGCGGTTGCTATTCATCCAAGTACGCCTACCTTGTCGAGCTTGACAGCACCATATGGTTCGGGAGACAAATATCGAACAGAATGGAGAATTGAAGAAGGCGGCAAACTATTTGACGAATTATTCGCTTCTAGTCCAGTATTACCTTCCGTAGCTATAAATCGAGACAAAGGAGGCAAAAATTACAGTAATAGCTTTGACAGTGAAATTGCTAATCATGTAAATCAAAATTCAGCAGATGCGCTAATCAGAATTCAAGGAGAGATAGTTTCCGAAAATAATGACACATCCATTTGCATGTTGGCTGAGGTTACATTCCCAAACAATCTGAGTGGAAATTTTCATTTGGTTAGTTATTTATTAGAGGATTCAATTGTAGATTGGCAAAAGTTATCTGGCAATGCTGTAAGTGTTTTCGCGGAGTGTAATGCTACGGATTGTGAAGGATTTATTCACCGACATGTGCTACGTGATGTGTTTGATCATGTTGGCATTAACGAAGGTGTAACGGATGTATCTGGTTCCATTTATGGTACAGAATTGAGCGTAAACGGATCAATCACTGCAGGGCAAATCGACACTGTTTCTTCCTCAATTGATGTGATCAATCCGAAGTGGAACAAAAAGAAACTTTCTGTTGTTGCTTTCGTCGTAAATCTAGACACAAAAGAAGTAATTCAAGCCGAAGAAGTTTACGTAAAATACAACTAGGGCAGCGAATAATACACACATTCAACTAAATATCAATCTATAGACAAAAATAGAGAAGAACAGTTTATCAGAATTCTGACTTTTCTTTGAATTGTACCGGTCAACTGCTTAAATCTATATTAGGGTCACACAATAAAATGTGTTCCTTTACGTATATTTGTCTGCCTCGGCATATTATAAATAGATACGCAACCAAAATGAACAAGTCAACTTGCATAGTCCTTACAATGTTTATCGCATCAATTTCATTTGGACAAACATTCAAAAAAGGAAACTATAATGGAGATATTCAACTGAATACAATAACTACAGCTGTTCCTTTCTTGCTTATTTCGCCTGACTCTAGAGGTGGAGCAATGGGAGACGTAGGAGCTGCATCTTCTCCAGACATGGCTTCTATGCATTATAACGCAGCGAAACTTGCCTTTATGGACAAAGGAAAAACCGCAGGACTGGGAATTTCCTATTCCCCATGGTTGAGAGCGCTGGTTCCGGACATTAATCTATCTTATTTGTCAGGTTATACTAGAATTGGTGAAGATGACAAACAAGTGATTTCTGGCGCGATGCGTTACTTTTCATTGGGTGAAATAACCTTTACCGACGAAACTGGAACAACCATCCGACAATTTAAACCAAACGAATTCAATTTCGCTTTAGGATATTCGCGAAAATTATCTGACGTATTTTCTGGAGCCATTGGAATTAATTATATCTATTCCAATTTGACCGGAGGAACGAGAGCCCAAGGGCAGGCGACACAACCTGGTCAGTCAATGGCCGCAGATTTGTCCTTCTTTTACAAAGGAAGAGAAATCGAAATCAATGGTAAAGATGCCCACATTACAGGAGGGTTAAGCGTTACGAACATTGGAGCAAAAATGAGTTACACAGAAAAAAATGCTGCGGATTTTCTTCCTACTAACTTAAGACTTGGAACAGGCTTTCATGTTGAAGCTGACGACCATAATCAATTTTCTCTCATGGGTGATTTAAATAAATTACTCGTTCCAACACCTGTGAAAATAGCTGAAAATAGCGCTGGAGACCAAGTTACTTTTGGAAAGGGAGATCAAAATGACGGTGTCGTTTCCGCAATGCTTGGGTCATTTACCGATGCTCCTGGAAGTGTATTAATTGACGACAATAATGATCCTTATGTGGAAAATGGAAGCGTATTGAAAGAAGAGTTAAAAGAAATAAACTATGGTGTTGGAATGGAGTATTGGTACAGTTCTTCACCCGGGGAAAAACTATTTGCTGCTAGAGCTGGATTTTTTCACGAAGATATTACCAAAGGAAACAGACAATTTATTACGCTTGGTGCTGGCATTAAGTACTCAGTCTTCCAACTAGACTTTTCTTACCTTGTAGCAACAAGGCAACAAAGCCCAATCGCAAATACACTTCGGTTTTCTTTATCTTTCCACTTCGACGACCTTAGAAATAAGGAAGAGTAAAGGAAGAGAGTAGAATCTTACCAGGATTGCAAATAACTTAAAATTCACTTTGTAGAAACCAACCATGCAATCGTTGATTCAGACGATAACTGGTCTTTGGTTGAAGCTTAAATTTGAATCAAACAGTTGATATTCAAACTTTAATTTACTCAGTAATATCAAGTAAACCTTGTGGTTGGCGAAATGTAAATTTCATATTTATCGATATTTTTCTTATATTTGTCGGCCAATCTAAGGCAAATACCTTAATTGGAGATCCATTAGAATGTTAAAACTTAGTAAAGAAATTTTGCAAAAAGTGAGCTTTGATAAAGAGCTTTTTGCTAAAGAGCTTCGTAAAGCTATCACTTGGGTAAACCAAGATGAAAAAATTCACCTTAAAGCGTGGTGCCTCGTGACTTTCGGGACACTATATAGTGACATCATCTTAGATGTTTTCGACAAATTTTAAACGGTAAAAGCTCCCTGACAGGGGAGCTTTTTTTACCGCATAGAATTCCCCTATGAGGGGACCTAGTAGTAATCGTGAACCATATTCTTAAACCTGCACACTTATGAGATTTATAGTTTTTTTATTTAGCGCACTTTGTGCTGCATGTGTAACCGATAATTCTAAGAAAACCGACAAAGTGATTCAACCTCCAATTTGTAAGAAAAAATTTAAAGAACTGACCATTCATGACCATACTAGGGTAGACAATTATTTCTGGCTAAATGAACGTGCAAATCCCGAGGTAACTGAATACCTCAACCAAGAAAACGCATACCTAGATAGTATGCTTGCTCATACAGACGAATTCCAAAACAAGCTTTTTAAAGAGATAAAAGGAAGAATTAAGCAAACCGATGAATCAGTTCCGTTCATGCGCAATGGCTACTTATACTATAATCGTTTTGAAGAGGGCAAACAATACCGTATTTATTGTAGAAAAAAGAACGATTCTACAAACCCAGAAGAAATTTTGATCGACCAAAATATACTTGCTCAAAACTTAGGTTTTCATCAGATGGCAAGTATGTCGGTTAGCCCCAACAACAAGTTGTTAGCCTTTTCCGAGGACACAGTAAGCAGAAGAATTTATACCATAAAATTTAAAAATCTTGAAACCGGTGAATACCTTCCAAATCAAATTGAAGGGACAAATGGTAGTGTCGCTTGGGCGAACGACAATCAAACAGTATTCTATTCGAAGAAAAATCCAGAAACATTAAGAACTTACCAAGTTTGGAGACATACAATAGGTTCTTCTGAAGACCAATTGGTCTATGAAGAAAAAGATGAAACTTTCTCATGCTATGCCAGACGATCCAAATCCGGCAACTATATTATTATCTCTTCACACTCCACCCTTACAATGGAGCACTCCTTTTTAGATGCAAGCAATCCCACTGGAGAATTTAAAGTGTTTCAACCTCGAGAAAGAGGACTTGAATATGAAATTGCTAATTTCGGCGATCATTTTTACGTAGTTACCAATTGGAATGCGAAGAATTTTAGACTAATGAAAACCAGCGCCTCTGCTACCGCAAAAGAAAACTGGCAAGAAATTATTCCTCATCGTGATGATGTCCTGCTAGAAGATCTAGATATTTTTAGCACTAGACTAATCCTTCAAGAACGAAAAAACGGCATTCCTATGTTGCGCATAATGGAGAACGATGGAGCCGACTATTACATGGATTTCGGCGAAGAGGTATACTTGGCATACGCTAGCGCCAACTTTGACTACGATGCCCAAGTGCTAAGATACCGGTACACCTCCCTTACAACACCATGGTCTACTCTGGAATATGATTTTTCATCCCGGAAAAAAAACTTACTAAAGCAAGAGGAAGTACTCGGTTCCTTTAAATCAGATAACTATGTTACTGAAAGGCATTACGCCACCGCACACGATGGCACACGTGTTCCAATTTCATTGGTGTACAAAAAAGGTCTTCAGAAAAATGGAAACAACCCTCTGTTGCTCTACGGATATGGATCATACGGGCACAGTATGGATGTTTATTTCAACTCGGCAAGACTCAGTTTACTAGACCGAGGATTTGTCTTTGCTATTGCTCACATCAGGGGAGGTCAAGAATTGGGTCGAGAATGGTATGAAAACGGCAAACTATTGAATAAAAAGAACACCTTTACTGACTTTATAGCTTGCGGAGAGCATTTAATTGCTCAAAAATTTACCAGCAAAGAAAAACTATTTGCCATGGGTGGTAGCGCCGGAGGACTCTTGATGGGAGCAATAATAAATATGCGCCCTGATCTTTGGAAAGGAGTTGTGGCTAGCGTTCCTTTTGTTGATGTCATTTCTACAATGCTTGACGAAAACATACCTCTAACAACAGGCGAATACGATGAATGGGGAAATCCAAATGAAAAGAAATACTACGATTACATTCTTGAGTATTCACCTTATGACAATGTAAAAACCCAGAACTATCCTAATATGCTGGTCATTACTGGGTTTCATGATTCACAAGTGCAATACTGGGAACCAGCTAAATGGGTGGCAAAACTTAGAGAAGTTAAAACTGACCACAACCTTCTTATCTTTAAAACAAACATGGAAGCCGGACATGGTGGTGCCTCAGGCAGGTTTGAACACTATAAAGAAACAGCACTGACTTACGCTTTCTTACTAGACTTGGCTGGAATAACTCAATAATTTTAATGACGATACTATAAACATTTAACTTGTACCTGTTCCTTAAATTCAGTTAACACCTGGCTAATTTTATTTTGCTCCTTTTCGGAAAAATTTTTAGAAGCAATATTGTTGAGATATCCGACCATCCGATCAAGAACATATTTCGATCTTACTGCAGAAATAATTTCGTTCGAAGTAGCATTAGGATGAGCTTTTTTTAACGATTTTGCTACGTACAGGCTGGAACTGGGGATTTCTCTAACCTCATCAGTGAATGTTGTAATTGAGAATTTAACCAATTCTCCTGCCAGTCCAATCTCAATTAGACTGGCTCGTTTGCTTCTAAATATTGGTTGATTTCTTTTTCCTCCTTTCAGCAGCTTACCATAAGTACTAAATAGCGTGGAATCTTCGCTTTTCATCACCCTGCCCTCCTGAAAAGCACCAACTCCAGCTCCTAACACATGTCCATTCAATTCAGGATACCTATTGTCTACAAGGTGTTTCAAAAACTTTATCAATCGATACTTATCCCCTACCGAAATTTTAAGCTTCTCAAAAGTTGTTGCATTGGCTTCAAACTGGTTATCAAGAGTAAATGTAAACATCTCAAAATTTGTATTTACCCTGGAACCAGAATAAACCGCAGTGTGCAAAAGCACTTCATCCACACGAGCGGTCACCGCCGTTGGTCCAATTGCCATTAGTTGAACCGAGAACTCATCTTTCGATGTTGAATCCTTAAAAATAAAATCCTGTGCATTGGCATTAAATACACTGCCATCATCAAAAATATAGACACCCCCGAATCCAGAACTCTCATGAACAATATGTCCAATGTTTTCTTTCATCTCGAACAAGCGCATTTGAAAAATTTGCAATTTTTCTTCCGCTTCAGCCAAGGCTATTTGTGCTTTTTCCTTCTCTGTTTTGTAATGGGCCATTTCTCCGTAAAGCCCCATCAATTTATCTCTTTTGGATGCTCGCTTCTTGTTTTCTTTCCTAACCGGCTTATTAACTTTTTTAGCCTGTCCGTAACGTGCCGCATTCAACTTATATTCAGACTTCTTAAGATTTAGCTTCGTCTCCTCCAACTTTTTGGTGTAGAAATCTACCCAATACTGAAATCCTCTTTTGCCGTATAAACCTTCTTCCAACTCGTTAATACTACTTTCCAAATCAGCCATTAGCTTGTAGTATGTCTTTCCAGATCCAAATGCAGAATCAGGAGAAAGCTCCCCCATTTCTTTATCCGCAAATAGCAAGTAAGACTCTCCATTACATTTGATAACCACTGTGGATTGAAACTCATAGCTACAATCCCACAAACTTAAATGCAACCCTGTTATTCTTCCATCACCAAGCAATTGATACCGAAACTTAGGTTCACGCGTAGCAACGACATGTTGTCTGTTCTCCTTCGCCTGCAAATAATTTTTATCGCCTTTTATCAAATCATCAATGGTCAATTGATAGTTGTAAAGACCTTCTCCAAATTGCTTTGATTTATCCCCTTTAATTGACTGAAATAACAATCCAGCAGCTCCTCCGCCATCTCCCGCACAAATTAAGCGTACATCCGATACTTCTTCTGGGGGTACTCCCATTAATTGAAGATATTCAACCGTCAGATTCTTAACAAATTTGGAATTAGTTCGGCTTATCCCTTCTATTACCTTTCGTCTTTGATCTACATTTAAACCAGCCTTTTGCAACCGAAACTTCTTGTCGTCAAGAGATATATTTGGATCTATTAACTCCCAATATTCTGGCGACAATTGTTGCAGGCCATTTTTTGCAATGGTCATTCTCGATATTACATTCGCGCCAACCTCTGTTAAATAAGAATTGTAAACGTCCGATTCCTCACCACTACTTTTTAATTCTTCAGATAACATATTCTCCAATTTCCAATACGCAAGTTGGGTTGCGAGTTCACTTTTCAACCCCAACGACTCCCCACATATTTTAGCCCATTCAATCGTTACTAGAGCTGTATCTTGAGAAATCAATTTACAAATGCTATCATAATCTACTCTTTTCGTTTTTATCGTATCAGCCCCCAAACTATCAGCAGTGGTTTTCATTTGATAGACCATAGGCCCATGATAATTGATATAATTATTCATCGTACGATTAAGAACCTTGTTTACTGATAATACACGAAACAAATAGGCTTTTTCCTCGACAGTTAAATCTCCCTGTCCATTACCAGCGTCACAACTTAAAATAAGCGCCAGAATAATCCCAATATATACCTTCATAGTTACTGCTAAATTACTGTATTGTAATTCCCCAAAGACAAACTTCTAACCAATTGCGTCAAAAATGATACTTGACCCGCAATATTGTAATACATAACTGTACCAGTTACTGGATTATATTAAGATTTTAGCTACATTGGGCAACCATTTCCCCATAAAATTTCAGCACTCTGTAAAGCTTGTTTTCAGAAGACGCACAGTAAAATTTAATCTCAATAAAAGCCTTCATTAATTTTACATTTCTATTATTCATGTTCCCTTCGTTAAAGGTCACCAGCCAAGAATTCACCATAAAAGGCCAGATAAAAAGCAACGACAATGAAGCTCACCCTTTTACAAGTGTCTTTCTAGAAAACACGAACGACGCAACCTCAACTTACGGAACTGTGGCGAATGATCTTGGAAAGTTTGAAGTTTCCGTAGCATGCGGAGACTATGCCATTAGATTTTCCGTTGCAGGCACCAGACCAAAAACATTAACTATTGATGCCCGTCAGTAATTGATTCAATTTTAGATCTTGGAACAATCAATCATCAATCAGACAACAAATTAGACGAAGTTATTACCGAAAAAACCGCCACCGATTATATTATTGACGCTGAAAAAATCACTTATTTGATGTTTCAAGATATTATTGCCAAAGGCGGATCATTGACCGAAGTACTGCAAAATTTACCTTCGGTGAGTATCAGTTCGAGTGGAACTCCACAAATCAGAGGGGACGATAATGTGACTATCCTTGTAAACAGTAAACCAAGTGGATTGACCTCATCCACCGAACTGTTCAGTACAATTCCATTGAAAAAATTGAAGTCATAAGTAATCCCTCATCCAAATATGCAGGCAGCCCAAGGTGCTGGCGAAATAATAAATGGAGACCTTTGAATAATTCTGATTGAGGTTTTGGAAACTGTTTATTGTGACCTTGGAGCTATTTTTGGTTTCTTTTTCGAGAACTAGCAGATTGTTTTTTGTGATTTTTTGCTTTTGGGGGCATATTTTACCCTGAATAACTCGATTATTTGGCTAGTTGACGCACCAATCCCAGGATAAAATAAAAGGGAATTTTTGGGTTAGACGACATATTGTCGGAACCTCTTACCAAATTCCAGAATTTACGGATACAACCAGCTACGAGGAAAACATATTTGGCTTCTACAGTACTACTTCAAAGAGTTCTGGTAAAACTTCAATCCAAATTAGGCTACGGGCAGAACAAACCAACGTCGAATTCGCTGGCAAAAATGGCTCAATCCAACCGAAACCCAACTACCCTTTCGGCCGGGCAAATGAGGTTCAAGAAGACTCCATATTCTATCGGAAATATCGTGTCGATGTTGAGAAGACAATTTTCTTCGAAAGATAATATATTTTCGTGACGACACTGCCTATATAAGGAGCAAACGTCTATTTCTCAGCCCAAGCATGTTTGAGAATTTTCAATTTATCCGTGACAATTCACAATTATATCCTTTCCCAATATTCCAAAACTTATCTTTGTTACTGCTTTGATCAAGAAGGAAACCATAGATAAAATTTTTGAGGCCGCAGTAATTGAGGACGTCATTGGAGAGTTTGTGCAACTCAAAAAATCCGGATCTAACTATAAAGGCCTCAGCCCCTTTATTGATGAAAAGACTCCTTCCTTCATGGTTTCACCTGTCAAGGGAATTTTCAAAGACTTTAGCTCCGGCAAAGGGGGAAATGTGGTTTCGTTTCTTATGGAACTGGAGCAGATGAGCTATCCTGAAGCCTTGCGGTGGTTGGCGGGTAAATACAACATCGACATTGAAGAAGAACAGGTTTCTCAAGAACAGTTGCTCATACGAGATGAACGAGAAAGTCTGTTGGTAGTTCTAAGTTACGCGCAAAAAACCTTTTCAGAACAGTTATTGGAGCATTCGGAAGGACGTTCAATTGGGCTAAGTTACTTCAAGGAAAGAGGCTTCAGGGAAGAGACTATTGAGAAGTTTCAACTGGGTTATTGTCTCGACGAATGGAACGCTTTTACTGAATCTGCTATTACCAATGGTCATAATCTCTCCTACTTAGAAAAAACAGGACTTACAAAAGTTACGGAAACCAAGCAATTTGACTTTTTTAAAGGTCGGGTAATGTTTCCAATCCACAACGTTTCTGGAAGGGTAATTGGGTTTGGAGGAAGAACGCTCCGATCTGATAAAAAAACTGCTAAGTATTTCAACTCACCAGAGTCTGAAGTATATAATAAAAGTAAAGTTCTGTATGGAATATACTTCGCAAAGAAAAGTATGGTTTCGGAAGACCAATGCTTTCTTTGCGAAGGATATACAGACGTTATTTCCTTGTATCAAGCAGGAATTGAAAACGTTGTAGCCTCTTCAGGAACAGCCTTAACGGTTGATCAAATCAAATTAATCAAGCGATATACCCAAAACATCACCATTCTTTACGATGGTGACAGTGCAGGCATTAAAGCTTCATTTAGAGGAATTGATCTCATCCTCGAGCAAGGATTGAGCGTAAAAATTGTTCTGTTTCCTGAAGGAGAAGATCCAGATTCCTTTGCCCGTAGCGTAGATCAAGACACGCTTAAAGCCTATTTAACAGATCAGGCACAAGATTTCATACAGTTCAAATCGAGTCTCTTATTGGACGAAATTGCTGGAGATCCGATTAAAAAAGCGAAACTCATTCGTGAGATTGTCCAAACCATCGCCAAAATTCCTGATGGAATTACGCGGTCAGTTTACGTGAAGGAATGTAGCGTCCTTTTTGAAATTGAAGAACGAACACTGGATCTCGAGTTAGCCAAATTTATCCAGACAGGAAGCGGTAAAAAATTTCCGGAAAAAAGGGAAGTACAAGCACCAGTCCAGCAGCCGAATCAACCCGAAGAAAAAGACGATTCGCACTATCAAGAAAAGGATATCATCCGTATTTTGTTAACCTACGGCAGTTTTGGCATAAACGTAACAATCGAAAATGAAGAGGAGGAGGAAGAAGAGACTGACATACCTGTAGCTCAATTCATTGTGAAAGAACTGGATGAATTGGTGGATTTAAACCCGCATCGGCCGCTATTCAAAAATGAATCGTATCAGTTAATTTACAATGAGTACGTTCAAGCAATTAACGATGGTGTAGTTCCCAGCGACGAACACTTTATTCGATCGTCTAATACAATTATGGCCCAAACCTACGTGGAATTAACAACGAGCCCGTACTTTCTTAGCGAAAATTGGAAAAACAATAAGTTTGGTAAAATCTACCCAAATACAGAGAAGCTTCAGTACAAACGAGCAGTTGTCGAATCAATCCTTACGTTCAAATTAAGTCATGTCATCGAGATGATCAGCTACCGACAGAATTTATTATCCACAGCTGACGAAACTCGAGAAGCCTCCATTCTTCAGGAGATCATGATTCTACAAAAAGTCAAGAAACTTATTTCTGAGCAACTCACCATAATTATTTGCCGATGAGCAAGTAAAATTCAAGACCGCTTTGCTCCTAAAATCAACATACCTTTCACAACAGACTATCTCGGAATTCCACTATTTTTAACTTGCTAATTTGGACGACATTTTTGAAGCAAAACTGATTCAATCAACATGAAAGACTTCTTGTTAAACCCTCTACATAACGAAGCAATTCAAGGCATTTTTATTTCGCCTGCAAATATTATACTGATGGTTTTGGTTGTATTTGGGGCCATTATTTTCAAAAAACTTACCAGAAAGTATTTGCGAAAGGGGCTAGACAAATCGGAACTTCCAGAAGACATTAAAAAGCGAATTATAAAAATCGCTGGACAATTAGTTTATTTCATTGCCGGATATTTTTTCATTAAGTGCATTTCGGCAGGCAATCCTGATTTTGACCTGGGAAAATTCTTCGACTTCACTTTAATTAAAGGTCGTGTTGACTCAGATGGTAATGGTTTTAGACTAACAGTAAAGAGTATTTTCTATCTCGTTTTACTCTACTTTATTATAAAAATATGTCTGAGTATTGTGCGCTCTTACATCTATAAATCACTATCAGCCAAAGAATGGGTAGATGAAGGAAAGAGCTACACCATATTTGTTTTGGTTAAATATTTCCTTTGGGTTATTGCAGCCATTTTCGCTCTGTATTCTGTAGGAATGGACATCGACTTTTTAGTCGCTTCTTCGGCGGCCCTTTTGGTTGGAATTAGTTTGGGATTACAAAACTTTTTTGCGGACATCATGTCTGGATTTATTCTGCTTTTCGAGGGTTCGGTAAAAGTTGGAGATATTGTTGAAGTCGACGACATTACCGTCCGAGTCAAAAAAATAAATATCCGATCTTCAATTGTTATGAGCAAAGACGGTAACGCTATTATTGTTCCTAACTCAAAGTTCACGCAAGAAAAGGTAGTCAACTGGACGCACAGTGAAAAGGTAGCCCGATTTGTCGTTACTGTTGGCGTCAAATATGGCTCTGATACGGAAAAGGTTCGAGACCTACTTTATCAATGCGCTTTAAATCATCCACAGGTGGATAAGCAAAAAAACATTGTTGTGAACTTTAAAGACTTCGCCGATTCGTCTTTAAATTTTGAATTATTTTTCTGGGCATCAAGAACGTGGGAAATTGAAGTGATACAGAGTGATCTGAGGTTTGCCATATCCAAAGCATTCAACGAAAACGCAATAGAAATTCCATTCCCACAAAGAGACTTGCACATCGTTTCAGACGTGCGAAATTCAACAAATTAATACAGAGGAATAATTACTTGATCTGATCGGCGTTTGTCTCAGCTTCTTTATTGTACTTGCTTTGCATTTTCAACCACAAGAACATTCCCGCGAATCCCATCAATAGGAAAATTACATTTGGATTGATTCCAAGTTCACCGACGGGAACCAACAAGTTGTCAAAAGTCCAAGTAATTAAGTCACCAAGAGGATACGCCAAGTAATCCATAATGCAATTAGTATTTGTTCGGCAAATCTAACCATAATTTCCAAAAAAAATTAATCTTTGACCATCTATGATTTTAAGTGCCTTTAGATCTAATCAGCCGGCCCTAAATCTTATTTTTCCTTTGCTTTGTGGAATTCTTATGGCGTTTTCTGCGGAATGGCAGGCAATAGATTGGGACTGGCAACCTACCCTAGGATTGGGTTGGCAGTATGTTATTGCCGGCATTAGCATTTGTACTTCAGCTTGGTTAGTCAATAAATTCACTCATTATTCAGGCATTTTTAATCATTATAACCAGCTTCCTGGACTCTTCTTTGTTTTACTCTCCCTTCAAGATCCGAATTTCCACTCTCTATACTGGGTCCACCTTGCCATTGCCATTGCTTTATTTGGATGCCTACCGACGTTAAACCTTAACATCCAAAATCCAGCACCAATCCAATCTTTCAATGCCGCATTTTATGTTACAGCTTCAAGTATCGTTTTTGCACCACTCGTGGCTTTGTTGATAATGGTAATCATAATTCCAGCACTGATTCGATCTGCTAATATTCAAGAGTTTAGCGCTGCAATTATTGGAATATTAAGTCCTATTGCTCTGTTATTCTTCGCTATGGAACTATGGGAATTTGAAATTTCAGACGTGTGGACAGCTGTACTATCGCCAAACTTTAATAATGTTCAAACCGACATTCAATTTTCCAGCACTCCAAGTATTACTTTATGGGCCACAGCATACTTATCACTCTGGTTGATATTTAACCAAATCGTACGGGCTTCTCAAAAATTTAGAACTGGCAGCGTCATGCTATTTGCATTTATGATTGCATCACTTACCGCATACACTGCCAACAACCTGATGGAATTAAAGTTAGGAGGAGAACTAATTTGCGTTCCTTGGATAGCAATATTGGGCGGCCAATCGTGCAATGACCCACATCTACCAAAATGGAACATAATTCTAGTTTATAGTATGCTGGTGGTTTTGGTAATCTTCCCTTTTATATAATTGAACATGGCTGGAATTTACGTTCACATTCCATTTTGCAGGCAAAAATGCACCTACTGTGATTTTCACTTTTCAACCTCAAGAAAAAGTGATAAAGACATGGTTGATGCTATGCTTATTGAACTTAAACAAAGGGTCAGTTATCTTAAGCATCAAGGCCAAATTGAAACAGTTTACTTTGGTGGTGGCACGCCAAGCTTACTCTCTGTGGAACTATTGGGGCAACTGGTCACAAAAATACAAGAACTCTATCCCTTAAGCGACAAGATTGAATTTACAATCGAAGCCAACCCAGATGATCTTACCAAGTCAAAACTAGAACAACTTTGGGAACTAGGTTTTAACCGACTAAGTATTGGAATACAATCTTTTGATGAAGAAGTTCTGAACTGGATGAATCGCTCCCATTCATCCAAACAAGCAAGCAATTGTGTAGGCCTGGCTCAGCAAGTAGGATTCAAAAATATATCAGCCGACCTTATTTACGGACTGCCAAGCCCTTACAACCGAAACTGGCAGGCTAACCTATCTCAATTGTTCGAATTAAGCATTCAGCATTTTTCCGCTTATTGCCTTACGGTAGAACCGAACACCTCTTTATGGCATTCGGTGAATAAGGGAATAATTAAGCCACTGGCCGAGGAACATGCTTCAGTCCAATTTAACCAACTCATGGACCACGCTGCTGATCATGGCTTTGAACATTACGAAATTTCAAATTTTAGTCTACCTAATCTTGCGTCAAAGCATAATTCCAATTACTGGAATGGAATACCCTACCTAGGCATTGGACCTTCAGCCCATTCTTTCAACGGATCTACAAGAAGCTGGAACATCAGCAATAATGCTCAGTATATTGCCGGACAAATTAGCGGAAGCCCAAATTTCGATTTCGAAAAGCTTAGCCATTGGGACCTGTACAATGAACATGTAATGATTGGGTTGCGCCGATCGTTAGGCATCAACAAATGCGAGATTGTGGATAGATTCGGTCTTGAATATTGGCAACATGCTGAATCTGCGTTGGAAATTCATCTAAAACAAGGCTTAATTAATTTGCAAAATGGCGTTGCCACCTTAACCCAAGATGGTAAGCACCTCGCAGATAAAATCGCTTCCGATCTCTTCGCAACTTAAACTTTCTTAATTACTATTTTACAAAAAAAACGAACTATGAAAGCTACGGTTGAAACCAGCTTAGGCCCCAAGGAGATTGATTTATCACTACCATTAGACATTTCTATTGCCCTGAAATCTGGTTCGGATAACGTAAGCGCCTGGAACGTTGGCCCTGTCAAAATTGAGCCAGTCGTGTACGGAGATTTTATTGGAAGCGTTGCCGCCGGAGCTAGTATCAACTTCAACAATGTATTACTCAATCCACACGGAAACGGTACGCATACGGAATGTGTAGGGCATATTACCGAGGAAGTGCACTCTGTTAATGACTGCTTGAAGACTTTTTTTTTCGAAGCGTTGTTGATTACAGTTGATCCTGAATTAGTAGTTGAATCGACTCACGAAGCTGAGTCTGGAGATAGAGTGATAACTCAGCGTATGCTTGAAGCCAAAATTGGCAAACAAAAGCCCGAAGCAATTATAATTAGAACCTTACCAAACACCGACGACAAAAAAACAAAAACGTATTCTAATACAAATCCTCCATATTTATTAGAATCTGCTGCAAAACACATCAACACACTAGAGATAAAACACTTATTAATAGACCTACCATCTGTTGACCGCGAATCAGATGGCGGAAAATTATTAGCTCACAAGGCATTTTGGGGATATCCTGACAGCGTAAGATTCGATAGCACCATCACTGAACTTATTCACGTAAAAGCTGAAATTCCAGACGATTTATATCTGTTAAATATCCAAATTACGAGTCTTGAAAACGATGCTTCTCCTAGTAAACCAACATTATTTTGCTTAAAATAGTATTCGTCATGCAAAGTTTTATTACATTGGTAACGAGATTATTACAGGAACAATATGGCACGATTAAAAGTTGACAACCTAGATCTTCGGATTTTGCAAATTCTTCAAAATACCGGAAAGGTCACTAATATTCAGTTGTCGCACGAAATTGGCCTGTCACCCGCCCCAACCTTAGAAAGAGTCAAGAAATTGGAACAATCTGGAATTATAAAAGGCTACCACGTCGAGATTGATCCCAATGCATTAAAAATAAAACTCAACGCCTTAATTCAAGTATCGTTGCAGAGGCCAGTTTTAAATGCTCAGCAAATTTTTCAGGAAAAAATTGAAGAAATTGACGAGATAATTGAATGCTATAAAATCACCGGAAATTTTGACTATATGATCAAAATCATGACTGAAGACATAGTATCACTTGAAGCATTGATAACAAACAAATTAAGCAAAATTGAAGCTATTGGACACATGCAAACCATGATAATTCTGTCAAAAGACAAAGACTCCAAAGTTGTTCCTGCCAAATATGTTGCAAACGATAAAAACGGTGCGTCTCCATCTCCAAATTAATAACATAATTTGTTCATTTTTAGAAGTTCGAATAAATTTTGACGTCAATTTTGACTAATTGACGGCTTTAAGCTTGTGTCTCATCGTATTTTTTACTCTAGGAAAGCGATAATTACTACTTTCAACCTTGATTATTAGAGAATTATGAAGCGATCTAAAGTGGACAACATCGATTTGCGAATCTTAAAAATTTTGCAAAACAAAGGTAAAGTAACCAACATTCAATTATCCAATGAAATTGGATTATCTCCTGCACCCACATTAGAGCGAGTAAAAAAACTGGAACAAAACGGTATTATAAAAGGATATCATGCTAAAGTAAATGCCACAGCTTTGGATTTGCAATTTCAAGCCTTGATCCAGATTTCTTTGTACCGTCAAGCTAAGAACGCGGTGGAAGAGTTTAAAAAAGCCGTAACGCAAATAGATGAAATTATCGAATGCTACATGATAACCGGAGGTTTCGATTTTATTATCAAAGTAATGACTAACGATATCACAACTTTCGAAAAGCTGCTTTCCGAAAAGCTGAGTCTTATTGAAGTCATTGGCAACATGCAGACAATGGTAATCTTATCGACTGAAAAGTCGTCGAAAGTGGTACCTGCTGACTATTCAACAAGCTTTACACTCGGAGAGTAACGTCTAAAAAACCAAATTAACTTTGGACTTAAGGCTAGCTACTTCCACAGGAAAGCAAGTTAACACAATGTCGATTTGGGACAACAGGGCCAAAATTTTATCCATTCGAAAAACGGAAGATGGAAAAACCTTTAACAGGTAATCTGCATGAGGAAGTTCTGGAATAAGCATCCCTTCGGGAACCTTATTTTTAATTAAAAAATACTCTTGCTCAGTTTCTTCGTCGAAGTAATCGAATAACGAATGTGTACTGACCGGATGAGCCTTTTCGTTGAAAACTTCCAAGTCAGAATCCATTTTGGATAGATGCATTTCCATACTGGTATTAAGTTTCCATGCGAGCCGATAATCTTTCGCATGGCAACTGATGCCGATCAAAACAAAATCAAAGTCATACGTATCTTGCAGAACGTGTTTCATCGCGTACCTTCAATTGCGGATTGCTCATCTATTATCACCTTACCCTTGCCCCACCATGGCTCCCTTGTGCCTCCATATCTTCTCACTTTTTTCACACCAATCCATCGTCCACCACACCGATTCGTTAACTTGGCACCCTTTAACTCAAGAGCAGAACGCTTTTCAAGGTAAATTGTAACACCTTCAGCAAAACCAATATCTTCTGTAATTTCTAACGTACTCCATTTCGTAACGACTATATCCTTGTTAACAACCTTGTTTCTATCCCAAACCGTATTACTATCTATCCAAATAACCTCATTCGGGTTAAAATCACACCTCGTGGTCAAAGAAATTCTCTTTTTTTCTACCGTATATTTTCTATGGACGTGGCCAAGTTGAAATGGCGACAAGTAACTCCTGCATACATTGTATCCCATAATATTGTTAGACACGTCTTTGTCATTGCAATCACAAAAACAAAATTTATCCGTTTTCGGAAGATCGTTAAACTGAGGTCGATTGGTATGAGACAGTCCAATTGTATGCCCAATTTCATGAAGGAGTAATTGCGCGTTAGCCCAGTCACCACCATGTTGAACGTTGCAAAAATTCAAATAATAAGGAGAAGGACCACATCCATAAGCTGTAGTTGAAGAAGCCGAACCAGTATAAAATACGGTTAATACCGAATTATCTTTCGCACAGTATTCATCGTAATTCCGTTTACTACAATTCTTGTCGTACTCCTTGAAATACGTAATTTTTCCATCCGCTACACCGCTGTGCAAAGGCTCTTTGAATCGAATACATGTTTTTTCCTCTTTGTAGTCCAAAGTATCGATATGATAAATTGCATCATTTCCAGTCGAACTCGCAATCTGAAGTGAATCTGCCCTGCGTTTTAGGCTATTAACGTAATTGCCTGCAATACTTATTGAGTTATTCTCCAAGTCCACATCTACAATTTCTTTTGGCCAAGAGCGATTTATCACTACTCCAACGTACTGGTTCAACCAACCAACGGAGTCCACATGGAAGTAAAGTTTATTCAATTTGATTCTAAATCTTGAATCATGTATTACTGGAATGGTATCGGATACAGGTCTAGTAGGATTGGTAAGTGTTCTCAGCATTTGGTTTATGTACTTGAACTGCTGATTCAAATACGCCGTGTCTTCTATTGTAATGTTTCTAGGGTCATCTTCAGAGTAGTGCATTACGCGCACGTCAACTTTCAATTCTTTTATTGGAATTTCGTCGATACTAACACTATCAAAGGGAATAAACGGCTTCAGTGCCGCATGCCTCTGCGCAAATAAACTGAGAGAACAAACGAGGCAACACCAAAACCAAACAAGCTTAGCTATCTGGAACATTAAAAAAAGTAATTTTATCCAATTTACCTCTAATAGGTTTAATATAAGAATTGTATGCTCCCAAATTTTCGTCTCTAATTGGGTCTGATGGCGGGAAAATTTGCTTTCTAGGATCAATCTGCTTACCGTTTTTCCAGAATCTATAGCAAACATGCGGACCAGTAGCTAGCCCAGTACTGCCCACATAACCAATCACCTCGCCTTGCTTTACAGCCACACCAGGTTTAATTCCCTTGGCAATTTTCGTCATGTGCAAATATTGGGTAGTAAAGACTTTATTGTGCTTCACTTTCACAAAATATCCATTGTACTTTCCATATCGCGAAGCGGAAATCACACCATCAGCAGTAGACCAAATTGGCGTTCCCTTCGGAGCAGCATAATCTGTTCCCAAGTGAGCCTTCCACCTTTTTTGCACCGGATGAAACCTTCTTCTGCTGTAACCAGAACTTATTCTAGAATATTGGAGTGGCGCTTTTAGAAAAGTTCTCCGCATTCCCTTTCCTAGTTCATCATAATAACCAACTACACTGTCCTGTTCGTATTCAAACGCGTATAAAGCCCTTCCTTCATGCATAAACAATATGGATTCAATATTACGCACACCAACAGACCTACCTTCTACTACTTCCTCCTGATAGATTACCTTAAAATAATCTTCCGGCATTAATCTGAAAAAATCGACCGTCCAGGCATAAATTGATTCGATTTTATCAATAAGCTCAAACGATACTTCTGCTGGCTTACCCAATTCGCCAACCACAGAAGCCATACTCTGCCCAGTATAAATAAATGCACCAAAACTACTTTTTACCAGTTCGATTTCTTTCTTTACTGAACGAACTTCTACACTATCGGTAAAATCGAAAATGGCGACTTCAAATGGGTTTCTGTCGTAAATACAGAAAGTTACAGTTTTCGCAGAATCTTGCGATATAAGCACTTTGAACGGTCTATCTTTGCTGATGTAAAATAAGTTAATACTATCCTTGGCTAGTTGATATGCGACATTCACCTTATGCTGAGAGATTCCAAATGGCACTAACATATGACTTAGCGTCCACCCGTTTTCAACCGTTCCTGAATCTAAATCAAATCCCGTTAGAGAAATCCCGTAAAGGAGTTTTTCCGATTCTACAGGTGGCTCCTCAACTTTGTCAAATGAAATAGGTTTCTTGCTGGTATTGGTCGAGCATTGAGATAAACACAAAACAATCACTAACAGAAAGATTATCCCTGTACAGATCTTCCTAGTCTGAAATACAGTATCACCAAGAAACATCAATTATTCAAAACATGTTTTTCAACCCAACCTCTTCCCCAGTTTTCTATTTCATCCGCAGTCCAAAGTTCAGGATAGAATATGCGCTTTTGAAATCTAGGTGGCAAGTACTTTTGCCAGTTTGTTCCACCTGTAGCCGGGGTATCATCATTCCCCTTGTTAAGGTACCGAACGGCTGATTTATAATGCACCAACGGCCAATTAACGTTTACGTTCACATCCAATTGCCTTAACGTCTCAATTAGTTCACTTTTTTTCTGATCCTGTTCGGACAATTCTTGATACTTCTTCCAGAGATTACAATCGGCAAAATCTTGCGCGAAGACCAATAAATCCCCCTCATACTTTTCCTCAAACTGTTTTAAAGTAAGCGTTTTCTGTCCAGATTCCATTTCTATTGCCCCTTGCTTCCAATAGGTATGCTCAAACATTTCCGAAACTTTTGCCTCCCCATTAGCATATTCTGCGCGCTTATCGCGGTGAACAAGATTCTTAAACTCCGTACAACACATTTCAATCATCCGATACTGAGCTGATTGAAATCCACTTGCCGGCAATAACGCCATACGATATTTTAGAAACTGCTCCGGCTCCATGCCATCAACCATGATTCCAAATGAGAAAGTCAAGGCTTCGAAATAACGATTAACTCGGGTTACCCTTGCAGTGAAAAAATCCACATCCAGACTTTCCTTCCAACCATCATCTTTCCCGTCGCGACTCATGTCCTTGCCATTTTGCGAAATCTGACGAAGTTCATTTAATGACAACTTGAAATACAATTCGGTAATCTGATGGTACATGATAAAAATCTCTTCATCAGGAAAATCCGTCTTGGGCTGTTGTAAAGAAAGTAAGGTGTCCAATCTAATATAATCCCAATAGGTAGTGGTATTGGACATCAACAGGCCATCTAAATAAGACACCAAATCCTGGCCCAGAGATCCATATTTGGCCTCCAATTTTTGCAATCTTTCTAGTACTTCAGGTTTTATTTCCATCTCTAATTGTTGTCACTAATAATGCCGTGTAAATATAAATAACTCCGAAGCCAATAAGTACAACCAAAAATATTTTCCTAATTTCTCAACACTCCATTTTCTCCTTAATAATTTGCTTCCAGAACAAGAGTCAACCTAATTTGATTCAATTTCAACCGACACACCTTCATTAGTCACTAGTGATTTATTAGCTTAGTAGCCCATTCTAAAACAATTGATGTGTATCAGGCCAGTGTTAATAAAAAGACCAGTTTCACCCTTAAACCGATTGAATCCAAAAACAATGCTTTTGAGGTAAACGACCTCGAAATTTCTTGTGATTTTCTCAAAGCAAGTGACAAGTGTATTTATACCACAATTGACGGTGAATCTTTCAAAGTTGACATACTCGATGTATGTAGGGAAAATAAAAAAGCAACTCTGTTTATAAATGGTTCTAGCTATGTGGTAGAATTAATGGACAAGTTTGACTTACTGTTGAAGAACCTAGGCATGGATAGTCAGTCAAGTGGGCAAGTAAAGGAGTTGGCTGCCCCAATGCCTGGACTTGTTTTGGACGTATTGGTAAATAGCGGTCAGGAGGTAGTCAAAGACGAAGAGTTACTAATCCTTCAGGCGATGAAAATGGAAAACGTGATAAAATCACCAACCTCCGGAATAATCAAATCCATCAATATTTCGAAAGACGAATCAGTAGACAAAAATCAGGTATTAATAAATTTTGAATAGAACAACTATGATAGGAACTCACAAAACAAAGACATTGGCTGTCGTTTGTTCTTTTATCACGCTAACTTTTTCAAATTGTGGAAACCACGGCGACCATGAAGGACACAGCGAACAAAAAGAAGAGCCGATAAAAGCGCCAGAACAAACTTGCACTTTCTCGTATAACGAAGAATCGACATTAATTAAATGGACCGCATACAAACACGCTGCCAAGGCAGAAGTTGGTGGAGAATTTCAAAGCTGTTGGTTAGAAGGTTTTAATACTTCAGAAAGTCTGACTGAAGCACTTACTGGAGCCAGACTTTCAATCCCAGTAAGCAGCTCCAATAGCAACGATTCACTAAGGGATTGGAAAATTGCCAACAAATTTTTCGCAGTACTCACCAATACTGACACTTTGGTTGGAACAATTTCTGAAATGGTTGGTGACAACAAGAAAGGTTTTGCTTCGGTAGACGTGCAAATTAACGACACCACACAATCGGTAAATTTTGAATACGAAATGAATGACAATTCAGAATTGAAATTTCAAGGTATTATCAATTTACCCCTTTGGAATGCTCAGCCTGCACTTGACTCCTTAAACAAGGTTTGCGCTGAAAAACATACGGGAGCCCCAGGAGAAGAAAGTATTCTTTGGCCTGATGTACAAGTCAAAATTTTCACGACGCTTCAAAAAGATTGCAAATAACAAACAAAAGAAAGGCAGTCCTCGGACTGCCTTTCTTTTGTTTTTGTTACTAATCGGGAATCAAATTTCAGCAGTTTTACCCCCCCTAATTTCTTTTCTGTCGCAGCAGAGTTACATTTCCTTTATAAGTTTTGTGGTTATCAACTTTGAATACCACAAAATAAGTTCCCACCGGCATCTCTTGACCGGAAGCTGAGTATCCGTCCCAACCTTTTATTGGATGACCTGAGGTGTGGTACACCAACTCTCCCCATCGGTTGAAAATCGACATTTCATGATCACCCGGAGGCAGTTTTACGATCTCAAATAAATCGTTTACCTCATCTCCATTTGGAGTAAAAACGTTTGGAAGAAATATAGAATCGTAGCAATGTACAGCTTCAACGTAAACCTGCGCTATTTCTGAGCAATTATGATTGTTGGTAGCCTTCAATTCAATTAATAAAAATCCATCTTGTCTAATTCTGTATGTCAAGCTATCCTGATACTCGCCGATCAAACTATCTTTATTAGCAAACCATTGCAGCTTTGACGTTGGGAACACTTCGCTTGCGAAACGGAATACAGAATCCACGCAAAACTTAGGCTCACCAATAACATACGCCTTAACATTTGGTGTTGGCAATACCGTGATGGCATCAGAAATTTTCCTGGAATGAACACATCCTGAATCGCTTGTTACTGTTAACGTAACATCATACTTAAGCACCGTATCAGGTAGTCCATTTGGGTAACAGAATCTGGCAACCGAATCTGTGGACGTACCTAATCCGTCAAAATCCCACCTCAAAGAATCGATAGTGGCACTCGCATCAATCGTCGACTGATTGGTAAATACTGCGCACGACTTCGCACACCCCGAATCGCCCACAAAATCAAAATAAGCCTTAGGAATCGGATTAGGAATTAATACTCGTTTAGCTGTATCTGGGCAACCTAGAGCAGAGCGCACCCCTAACAAAATTGTAGTAGTATCAGAAAGTGGGTCGATTGAAAGGCTTTGCGAAGAATCAATTGTATTTCCGTAAACCCAAACTCCATGCACCAACGAATCTGGCCAGGCACTGGACACATCCGAAACGTTGTGCAGCACAACTTTGCGATCTTTACAAGTCAATCCGTCTATTTGAATTTTAGCATTTGGAGTGCCTCGAACTACCACCGAATCAACCATGGCGGTGTCAGAACAATTGTTTGCAGTTGCAATGAGACGCACCGGATATTTTCCTGATTGCGTGTAAGGATGTCGCGGATTTTGCACAACCGAACCATTACCATCACCAAAATCCCAAGCGTAATCAATCCCCCCTGCAGTATCTCTTGTAGCAAGACTGTTGAATTGCACTACCCTTTTCGAACAAACAGAATCACCATCTTGCATGCTGGTTATATGGGCTCGAATGGAATTTACCAAAATCATACGATAAGCGGTATCCTGGCATTTTTGCTGTGTCATTACTTCCAGGCGTACAACCGAGCTATCAGCAACATTTGACCATGTCGGATTCTTTCCCAATTGATCCGGACCTGGACCAAATCTCCAAAATCTCTCAAAAATGGAATCATTGCCAACAACAGTCGGAATAAGCGAACCATCTGACAAATTAAGTACATCGTAATCGCAAATTACAGTATCTCCCAAAATTCTCGCATTTGGCTTATCGTACACTTTTAGCAAACCAGTTGCAGTATCTGAACACCCGAATTGAGAAGCAACTACATACTGATAAGTATATACTCCAGCCGCATTGTAATTGTGGTTTTCAGTTTCCTTATTTCCTTTAGAACCATCACCAAAATCCCATTCGTGCGTTGGATTGATAGCAGGATCTAAAACTGAATTGTTATTGAAAGCAAACTCCTTATACACACAGCCACTATCCACGGAGACACTAGCTAGCGGAGTAGGGTTAATATCAACCACCTTTGCAATGGTATCCGAACAACCAACAGAATCCTTTACAACCAGGGTTACATCATATGAACCAGCAACGGAATAAGTAGTGTCCGTTTGATAACCGCTCGAAAGAAAATTTGAATTCGGTGCGTTTAGCTGCCACAACCACTCCAACGACTGATCGGAATTTGGATTTGTGGAAGTCCCGGAAAACTGAACATTTCTAGAAGCACAGCTATCTGAATAGGTAAATTTGGCTGTTGGTTTATCCCAAATTCTCACCGGCAACTGAGCCTTGGTGCTACAGTTCCTTGCAGAATTTACTGTTAACCTTACGTTATAAAGACCTGGCTGCTGGTACTTGTGGCTTTTAGGTCCCTTGCCTTGTTCTTTCGACGATCCATCGCCAAAATCCCATTCGTAAGTCAACTGCTCATTTCCGACAATCCCGGAGGAGTCTGTAAAAACCGTGGTTTGATTCATACAACTATCACTGGCTGTAATTCGCGTTTGGGGGTTAGGATTAACGGTAACCTCTTTTTTAACAGTGGTATCTCTACAGCCTTGAGCAGTGTTTACAATTAACCTGACCTTAGAACCATTGGTCACGTTAAACCATTTTGGATTCTTCTGGTAGCTAACAGAAGAACCATCAATATCCCATCGCCAATAATTGATATAATCGTTATCAACGACCTTTGGAATAACAGAGCCATCATAAAGTTTAAGCGTGTCTTTTTGACAAATAATCCAATCTTGATTGGGCAAAATTCTTGCATCCGGTCTATGGTAAACTACAGCCGTGTCTACGAATTTATCTGTACACTTGCTAACCATGTTAGTAATGGTATAAGTAACTCCAAATTTACCTACCAAAGCGTACTCATGAATCGGGTTTGTCTTACCGGTCACCGTATTTCCGTCTCCAAAATCCCAGCTATAATTATGCCCGGTAGGATGCTGAATTGGAGTGGACTGAAAAATAAAATCTCGACCTAAACAGCCAGAATCAGGCTTAAATCGCACAATTGGAGTTTGATTAATTTTAACCGTCTTCTTAATTGTATCGCTACAGCCGGGTGTATTGATAACCAATGTCACCGGGTATGTTCCCGGAGTATTAAAAGTATGCGTTGGAGATTCAGCTCTAGAATCCACAACCCAGTTGCCGTTGAAATGCCATTCTGAATTGTAAGGAATACTAAATGAATTTGTTGTATTTGTGAATTGCACTTCTTGACCTGAGCATCCTACGGAATTGCTGAAATCAGCACCTGGCCGCATGCTGCCAGTTACATGTATTGATGCTGTATCACATTGACCATTAGATTGAAAATATACCGTATATCGTCCCGGTCCATATTTTCCATCACTTACCAGTAATTCATCACTGGTTTGTCCTATCAATGCTATACCTTCTTTATACCATTGGAAGGTTCCAGCAACATCTGAAAGGGCCTGCAATTTGGAGTCGCCTGCACACAATCCTCCTGACTCATGTATAGTTAAATTTATTGGAACGGCACCGACTTTCATATTTAATCCATCAATCAAACTGTAAGCATAACAACCTGAAACGTATTCTGCAGGAACCTGACACGATGCTCCGATAACAATCTTCTGAATATCGTGTGGAATATTGTTCATAACTAACGAAATTTTTTGCCACGATTCCATCGGAGTCACCGACACAGATCCTAGTTCTGTTCCAGCAGGACAATCAGGCACCGACATTGAACCGAAAGGATCTTGATTATTGTACCCATACAAACTAAATTGATAAGGCGGCAAACCGGCAACGTTGGCTACGCCGCTGCACATACTGCCCGGAAACATTGACGAGATCGGATCCCAAGTAGTATAGACATAAAACTCCAACTTAGCTGAAGAACCTGCGGGCAAGGGATTTACCAAATAAGTACCTATGTACTCGGTTTTCCTGAATCCATTGGTGAACGCTACCATTAAACCCGAAGCACAGGTCCCAGACGGAAACGGCCAAGATGCGGCCAGATAATCATCAGGCTCAAACCCACAATAATAATCTGGGGTTTCGTTATAAGCCAAATACCAATCATTAACTAAATTGAATTGGTCCTTTCTATCCGGCAAACCTGAATTGAGCTCAAAAGACGGATTTGGTATTGGGGATGTTGTGGGCTGCACAAATGGATCATGTACACAACTACATTCATCTTTATCGTTCAAATCCACCAATCCATCACCATCGTCATCGATCCCGTTATCACAAATTTCTCCAATTTGCCCTGTAGCCACCAAACTTGCACCCGCGAACAACATCGCAAAAAGTATAGTACGTGTTATCTCCATATTCCTTCGTTTTCTAAAACTTCGGTGCAAGAGTACTCCAAACTACCTCCTCACATAGTGCGCGATTTGGTTTTTCCTGAGGCAGTTTTAAAAATCGCACTACACTTGTCGAGTCACTTCAAATATCCCACCAAGCACACTAGCCCTTTTTAACCAGATAGATAATGACCGGTTAGGGTTTTAAATATTAAATCGAAATGAAACATCAAAACGTATTTGTGGATCATAACCCACAAATCGTCGTTTATAAACACAAATTCATGGAAATGAATGGCCTGCGCGATTTATTGATTTTAGCACTTCAAACGACCAGACCCGTGCCGAAACAAAGCTCCAATTCATATAAACGAACGTTCAAAAATAAATTCACCATTTTGAGCCAAAATGGAACTTTAAAAACCAAAATTATCGTACAAGACTGAATATAAATAGGTTTTAAAAACAAAAACTTACACTACAGAATTTGAGTCAGTCCTAAATTCAAAATCAGAACTTCGATACAACAAATTTGAGGCATTCGTGACATCACCAACTGAATAGAGCCAAATATTAATTCTAGAAACTCTTACCCTGGCATAAAACAGCCTCAAATGGGACTACCAATTAATTCAAACAAAAGCTTAAAACCGGATCGGGCACCAGCAAATTAGCAACTAAATAGTCACTCCTTAAAAACCAGTTTTAGCCCCTAATTTGAACTAATAGAGGACCAAATAGATTTTGGAGGTGTTGTAAGATTCTTGGGTTGATTTTGGTTTTGAGGACAATTAATACCCCAACAGGGGTATCGTTTTTGAGTTTTATCATCATTTTCTTCAAGTTCCATCCAGCAGCAGCTAAAAATGCATTGATTTGTGGTGATTCTGGAGCTTTGAGATAATTTTGAGCCATTCAAGAATCTGTTTTGAGGTGTCCGATCACTGGTTCGATGGCGGCTCGCCTTCGAGAGTCCAATTTTATTTCCAAATTCATAGGGTTTATGCGCTTCGCTTTTGGGTCAAAACTTGTTGGAACAAATCTAATTCAGCTTGATAAACTGCTAGTCTATCAGAAGCAAGCTCACGTTCTAGCTCCCGAATCAACCGACCTGCAATTGTCTTGAGTTTACACTCAACTTTCTTTGCATTTTTCCTTCGTTTGGGATGCTTTGGATTGTAAGTATCTCGAAGCAACTGCTTGGAAGTTCGAACATAACTTTGGCGTTGGGTGATGTGTTCTTTACCCGCCATTTCATTGCACCGATTAATGCTCTTTTTAGCCAATTTTGCATCCGTGGGAAAAGTTGTATTATTCTCTTGA
>JAHDGY010000117.1 GCA_020631555.1 Flavobacteriales bacterium
AGCGACAGGAAATTTACAGGTTTATGAATGCCTATCGATTAGAATTTCCAGTTGGGAAAATGTGTGAAGCCCTAGAATAACCAAAGAGCTCAATATTAAAGGATTTAAGGTGTCACAGGCTAGGGTAGCTAGATTAATGAAAAACAATAGAATCCGGGCGATTCGCACTAAAAAATTTGTGGTTACCACTGATTCGAGACATCGCTATCCAATTGTTACCAATCGGCTCAAGAGAAACTTCTTCACTACTAGAAAATTTCAGGTGTGGGTCTCTGATATCACTTATGGAGACCTTTGAATAATTCAGCAATTAAAAGATCAAAACGCAGCTATTGAGCAAGCATTGAAAACTAACGGTATTTCGGTTAAGCCAGAGACTGCGAAAAAGTAATACTTGTTACTTCAACATGCAATCTTCCTATTTCAGATAGGAAGATTTTCACTTTTGAATAACCTACTCCTACTAAAAGTTGGACCAGCTCTACTTGGAACTAAGCTAGCCTCACTTTAAACTAGTCCAGCTGAAAATTTAATTCTTTTGGGCTTCGACCCTTCGATTGCCTCAGGGCGCGAAAAATAACTCCATCAGAATTGCTGAAGAATCGCAGGTTGAGGCTCTCGAAGTCAAGATTTTTTGCTTCCCAGTTCTCCATTCTCTCCATATCACCCGCCATCACCCACCATCACCCAAAGAGAAAAAAACCAACGGCACAAAAATGTCCGACAAGATTTTAGCATCGTTGTAATGGTTCTCAGGGCAAAGTGACGAACGAACGACCTCCGTTCCGTTAGACATTATCTTCTCCAACTTCAACGACTCCAAACCATTGTAATAAATAGAAACAGTTTGCGAAGCAGCACCAGAAACATTCTCATCAAAATAACTCTGACTGCTGGTGAACTCTACCCTCGACAAATAAGCATCCGCAATGGAATCTGCAATTGGTTGCTGATTAATTGTCCAAGCCGAATCTCTCTTTTCCAAACTGAACGAACCTTCTGCATATTCGAAAATAATCTTGACAATACTATCTTTTTGAATCTGCGGGATTACTTCGTTGAATCTAAAATTGTTTCTACCTGTACCCACCATCATGCTCGCACTGGAAGCCGCTGCATACGTTTGATCCGAGTCTTCTAAACGCATGTAAGAAATAGGCATTCGTGTGGTCGGGTTGAAATTCATCTTTCCCAAAATAATGTTGATCTCACCCTGATCCGTGGCAATAGAAATCTTGGTTCCCAGAGAATCGTTCACCTCATATTTTTTCCACTTCGACTCCCTTTTTGAAGCCAACCGCGTAGGTTTAATTTGGCTCATCTCGTTAACCAACGACGCCACCGATTGATTGCATCGGCACTTTTTATCTCCATCCAACAAATACCAGAGGTCTCCCTCTTTGGCAAACTTCATTGGATTCTCTGAACTTCCCTTTGCATAGAGCTTAAATCCTGAGACCTTCTCAACATCATAATTGGTCAGGTATTCCACCAATTCGGCACTCTTACTGCCAGTTTTGGTCAATGTTGCGATAACCAAAAACGCGACTAACGCGCCCAGAATCAAAAACAGTCTTTTGTTCGTTTTCGTAAACATGCTTAGTTATATTGAATTGCTTGTCGTCTTAATCGAATTGCCTTTCTTCTCTGAAATCGAATGAAGCCATAGAGCATCACCAACAGAATCGGCGCTAGGAAGTTTCCGTATTTCAAGAAAGTCTTGGTTCCATCTTCAATCTCATCCAATGGCCGGTAATTAACGCCTTGGGTCCTCAAATCAATCAACCCCGAGTCGTCGCTCAACCAATCGATGGAATTTGCTACAAGGTTTACATTGTCCGCCTGAACTTGACGCTGCTGGCCTTGTTCGCCGTTATCCGCCAAATCGCCATCGGTAACCACCACCAACCTTGAAGGTTGATCGCCAACAATCTTACCTTCCAAAACTCCTGCTAACACCTGATCCGGTGCTCCAAAGTCGGCCGCCGTCCATTGCTTCTGAATATCTAAATAAGTTGGCAAACCCTGTGTTCCGGATTTCTCGGAACTCATTGCCAGTGCGGTAAACTTAATCGCCGTATCTCCTGAATAAGCCATCGGGCAAGGAAACTGCATTACAACTCCTTCTAATCCTTTAACCGCAGAATGATCGCCAAAGCTGGTAACTATCGGAAAATACGGGAAGTTTATGTTGTTCTGCATTCTAAACATTCCTCGTTGTTGAGTCACTGTAATCTGGCCGCAATTCGCATCGGTAACCAAAGCTTCATCCACATTGATTCCTTTTTGGGCCAACCAGCCATTTAAGCCAATATCCTTCTTAGTCACAAATGATGTTTGTAAATCGGGATTAACAGGATTGTAAGCCAAGAATACAGAACCACCCTGTGCGAGATAATTATCCAAAGCCGTTAAATGAGCCGGATTCAACGTATCCGTTGGACGGACCATTGCAATTGCTTTGTAGAATGACGGAATGCCGGCGCTGTCTATTTCAAATTCGCGCACCTCGTACAACATTTCCAAATGAGACGAAACCTGAATCAATCGATCTTTCCCCAACTCTCCATGTCCGGTCAAGATTCCGATAACCGGTTTATCGGTGGACGCCACTTTCTTTATGGAAGTGGTTAAAGCATATTCCATTGCCCCGCCAGGCTGGATGAAAGGAATAATTTCCTTCTCCTCTCCATACTGAACAATTGCCCCGAAAAATGCCTGCTTCTGCGTTCGCTCATCGTTTTCTCGAACGTCGATCATCACCGGCTGAATGCCTTCTTGCATTGCCTTGTTCTTCGACTCTTCGTTTTCGTTGGGATTAATGAATTCGTAAACGATGTTTCCATCCGCATGCGAATTGTATTCAATCAAAAGGTCTTTGAAATCTTGTCGAGCACGGGTAATGTTTTCTGGCAAGTCTTCTGTAAAATATGCCTTGATATGCACCGGCTCTTCAATGTCTTCCAAAATAGATATGGTAGCATCGCTTAATGTATACTGGCCATCTTCGGTGTAATCTAATCGGAAAAACCACTCGCCTGCCACCAAATTGAGCAGTGCAACAACTCCAATCGACAATGCTATTGTAATGTAATATTGTGCTTTCATTGGATGTTTCTTTTTGAAAGTTGAACTTCAGATAAAAACAAGCCTAGCCCCGCCAAGCTTAAAAAGTAGACAACGTCTCGCATGTCAATTACGCCCCTTGCCATAGACTGGAAATGATCGTTGGCCGAGAAGAATCTGAACACTGCAGATAACGTCCCGGTTGTATTTCCGGCTAAAAACGAAAACACCATGTGCAACATAAAAATGGACACCAGCGAAAGTAGAAACGCCACAATCTGATTATCGGTAACACTACTGAACATAATTCCAATTCCAATGTACCCTGCACTCATTAGCAACACACCAAGGTATCCGCAAAGTGTTGCGCCATGATCAATGTCTCCAAGGTTTGCAACGGTGATATAATAAGGTAGCGTAAAGGCAAAAGCTAAGGCCACCAAAATAAAGGAAGCAATGAATTTACCGATAATAATTTGCCTATCGGTAACCGCACGGGTGAGCAATAATTCAATGGTTCCTGTCTTTTTTTCTTCGGCAATACTACGCATCGTGATTGCAGGAATGAACCATAAAAGCGACCAAAACGAAACGCCAAACATGGTTTGCAAAGAGGCTTGGTTAATTAGGAATACATCCGAAACCAAAAGCCAGGTAAAGAATCCGGTGATCATTAAAAAGATGGTAAGCAGCACGTAGGCAATCAACGAATCGAAAAACGAATTCAATTCGCGCTTGGCAATAATCCAAATCGTTCTCATTTAGTTAAGTGTTAAGTTTCTAAAGATATCTTCGAGTTTCGCCTCGTTTTTGGTAAGCTCAGTGAGCGCCCAATTGTTTTGCTTGCACATTTCGAAAATCGCTCGCCGGGACGTAGCATCCGGGTTACTTTTGATTTCGAATCTAAACTTGCTGCGATCAGCAAAATCTACCGCCGCAACACTAGGCATCGCCGAGAGCGATTGCATTACCAAGTTCGGCTCACCATCCTCGATGGTTGCGTAAACTATTTCGTTTCCTTGCGACTGTTGGCGCAAAGTTTCTGCCGTACCATCAGCCACAATCTGACCTTTATTAATAATTAAGATTCGGTCGCACGTGGCTTCCACTTCTGGAAGAATATGGGTACTTAGAATCACTGTTTTTTCTCTTCCCAATTCTCGAATGAGTTTTCGGATTTCAATAATCTGATTGGGATCTAATCCAGTGGTTGGCTCATCCAAAATCAGAATTTCTGGATCGTGAATCATAGCTTGTGCCAATCCAACCCGTTGTCGATAACCCTTCGAAACTTCACCGATGGTCTTGTGCTTTTCTTGCACCAATCCGCACATCTGAATCATCTTATGCACGCGATTTTCAATTTCTCCGGAAGACACGCCTTGAAGCTCACCACAAAATTTGAGGTAGTCCATTATTCCCATGTCTAAATACAACGGATTGTGCTCGGGCAAATATCCAATGTGTCTTTTAATTTTTTCAGCGTCTTTGCGCACCGACATATTACCCACTGTTATTTCTCCTGAGCTTGGAGAAATATAATTGGTAATCATTTTCATGGTGGTGGTTTTCCCTGCTCCATTCGGACCAAGAAAACCTAATATCTCACCAGTTTTTACGGTAACCGAAATTTCATCTACAGCCTTTTGACTTTCGTATTGTTTGGTTACCCTGTCTAGAATAATATCCATCTATTCTTAATTTCTTACGGTAAAAATTCTGAATCGAGCTGATGGGAAAGCAACGTCCATCAAAACTCTTTATAAACTTCGACCGTCGTTCTATTCTTAGAGCTGTCAAAAATATTGATCCGAATTAAATGACCATAAAAAAAACCGATTTTTTCAAATCGATCTTTACGCATTACAATTGCAGGAATGAAAACACCCGTTTAGTACGTAAATGAGTCTACCGCACCAACACAGTATTCAGGCTATACCACACGATTTTGTGTCATTATGAGACCTTTGCACATAAAGTAGTTTGAGATTGTTGATTAAGTTCTGTTGTTGG
>JAHDGY010000028.1 GCA_020631555.1 Flavobacteriales bacterium
CAATGGATTGAAACCTGGTACAATCGACAGCGAAGACATTCTGCTTTGGGAAAGCCAACTATTATCGAATTCAATAATCTAAATAATATCAAAAAGGTCACTTAACTAATTTGTCCACTTTTTTATAGGAAGTCCAGCTCATCTCTTTTCAATTTGTTACGCAGGAAGATTATGTTGAATCGAACACCTTCCTATTGGAATTTTAAACCCGTTGCATATCCGGATGCAAAATTAAAAACTTGTTGCACAACTACCAACCAAAGCCTACAAGCCTACTCCTTCACCAATCTTGTGTTGAATATTCCCTGATCAGTGCAGATTCTAATCATGTATATTCCCGATTGAATTCTTGAAACGTTGATCTTATTCGTTGGAGAGTTGATAATCGCAACTCTGGAACCTAGCGCAGACAGAATTTCCACCTGAAGAATTGAGACCTGTTCCGACAAATCAATCGTAATGCTATTTGAAGCTGGATTTGGGTAAATTGAAACATTTAACTCATCTATTTTAGTACCCGGCGCTCCAACAGGGTTATTTCCATAGCGTAAAATAGTTCCGTTTTCACCCACTGCCCAACCAGATGTATTCGAACTAAACCAAATATCATAAAGTTTTTTATCACTCTGGTAAACCTCTTCCCAAGTATCTCCCCCATCCTTTGTTTGCATAATCGTTTTCAAGGTGGTCAAACCTTTTAACAAGTAACCAACATCCTCAGACGGAAAGTGTATATTCCCGGTTGGTATATGTTGAAAATCAACAGTATTTCCAGCGTCCTGAGTTCTGTAAATTCCTCCGTAAAATGTACTACCAAAAAAGCAATTATCCTCCGAGGTGCAATGAATACATTCTGGGACATTCGCAACATCTGCATTAGGGGGAGAACTTTGATCATGGATTAGTTCCCAGGTTAATCCGCCGTCAATGGACTTACTAATTCCAGCAAAACCATGCGAAGCAAACCCTACAGAAGGAGTTGGGAAATATACTGCCCTACACCCCTTGGTACTAACCCTCGACCATGTCTGCGCACCATCCACAGTTTTGTAAAGGCCACTATCCAAACACGCCAGAAAACCATTATTTCCGTCAATAAAGAATATATCCTCAACCTTTACGGTATCAGGCAAGGAACACTGAATCCAACTATTTCCTCCGTCGACAGTCTTTAACAATCCAGCCCCATGAATAAAGCCAACATTTGGGGTAAGAAATGAAATCCACTTAATTGCATTCGAGAAGTTGGCAGGAACTAATTTCCAATCCACACCCCCATTTATGGTTTTCAATAAAGTACCATTATTCCCGGACACGTACCCGATTTGATCATCCAACATTTGGACCTGGTACAAACTGGTGCTAGTTCCCGACTTCTGCTTAATCCACTGGGAAAATGCAACGTGAACAACAAAAAAAAGGGTGATGAGCATCGCGAATCGCTTACTCATATCAAGTGGCTTTTAAAAACTTACCACAAAAGTAGAATGTTAACTTACTTTATCCAAGGATTACAACTATAATATCGGTGCATCATCGATAAACGAAATTTTCATTTCCAAATGGTGAAACACAAACGCCCAAAGGTCTGCCGCTTCATTGATTTTGGACTGAACTGATTTACCGGCACCATGGCCCGTTCCAATATCAACCCGCAGCAAAATTGGATTGTCACCCTGATGCTTACTTTGCAATTCAGCAGCAAACTTAAAGCTATGCGCAGGTACAACACGATCATCATGATCACCTGTAAGCACCATTGTTGCAGGATAATGAACCCCTTCTTTGACGTTGTGCAGCGGTGAATATTTGTACAGATAGTCAAAGTTGCTTGCACTATCGGCGCACCCGTAATCCACGGTCCAAAACCGTCCGATCGTAAACTTGTGAAACTTCAGCATGTCTAATACGCCAACCATAGGCAACGCCACCTTGAACAAATCAGGCCTTTGCGTCATCACTGCACCAACCAGCAGCCCACCATTAGATCGACCATGAATTGCCAGCTTATCTCGTGAAGTATATCCTTCGTTAATTAGAAATTCCGCAGCAGAAATGAAATCATCAAAAACATTCTGCTTGTTTTCCTTGGTACCTGACTTATGCCAGTCGGAGCCAAACTCCCCACCACCTCTAATATTCGCAACGGCATATATTCCACCGTTTTCTAGGAAAACCGTTCGGTTATTACTGAAACTTGGCAAAATTGGAATATTGAAGCCTCCATAGCCATATAAGAAACAAGGCGTTGTCGAATCAGGAACAAGACCTTTCTTGTGCGTTAAATGCATTGGAATCTTGGTCCCATCTTTACTGGCATACATTACCTGCTTGGTAATGTATTCATCACTTGCAAAATCAACTGTCGATGGAAAATATTGAGACAAAGAATCTCCAGCAAAACTATATTGATAAACAGTCTTTGGCCGTGTGTAGTTTGCAAAGCTAAGAAACAATCTATCCTTTTCTTTCTCACCAGAAACACCATGACAAATGCCTATACCAGGAAGTTTCAACTCTTCAATTAACGCCCCATCTAAATCATAACGATACAACTTTGTTTGAACATTTTCTATATAACCAACCACCAATTCATTATTAACTATGGAGGCTGACTTAATGGTATTATCCGATGTTGGTATTACATCTTTCCAATTTTCCTTGGCAGGTTTCTCGATGTCCAAAAGAACAATTTTGCTGTTGGGGGCTCCATCATTGGTTTTCAAATACAACTGACCAGAAATTGCTTCAAAAACCCGATAATTATAATTAAAATCTGATACTACTGGTGTAAATTCCACTGAGGGTTTCTGAGGATCAAAATCGTTTAATTTCGCAACGTGCAGCTGGTTTCCACTCGTAGACTGAGAAGCAGTCATCACTGCAATATTCTCTTCCTCAAAAGTCGAAACCGAATAATGCCACTCCGGATGCTCCGGATTCTCATAAACCAGATGCGATTTACCTTCATCAAAATTGAAATAATACACTTTTTGCCCTACATTCTTTCCTGTGTACTTTCCTCCGCTTGGCATTTGGTCATACTGGCTAAAAAATATACCGTTCTTAAACCAAAATATTTGCGAGAACTTTATCCTATCTATTGAAAAACTAGGATCAATCTCCTTGCTATCAACATCCATCAAATGCAACTCTCTCCAATCCGAACCAAATTTGGAAGTCGTAAAAATTAACTTCGAATTTGACTCGTTAAATGCCATTCCGGCTAAAGAAACCGATCCGTCGTCCGAAAGGGTATTCGGATCTAAAAACACCTCAGGTTCATCTTCCTTATTTTTAAATCTATAAACAACATGATGCTGCTGAGAACCATCATTGTGATAGTAATAAGTCCAATCTCCCTTAATAAAAGGGGTGTTATAACTTTCTATTTGCGAAAGCGAAGTGAATTTCTCTTTTAGAGCTTGCCTACATGAAATTTGTGAAAGATAATTTTCCGACAAATCTTGTTGCTTCTGAACCCACACCGCAACATTTGAATCATTTTCTGCCTCCAACCACGAATACGGATCGTTCACGTTTACTCCATGGTAATCCTGAACATCATCAACCCGTTCGGTATCAGGATATTCATCAATATTCAAGGGTGGTGATTGGGTAGTATCGGAATCCTTTTCAGAAATACTGCACGACACTGCCACTAAAGCACAAAGGCCAACAACTTGAATTCTCATAATATGCTAGATTTAACTGCCAATATCCTAATTATCAATTAATATATTTCGTTTTTAACATTTTTTAATTGCCCAGTCACAACCGACAGTTTGAATCAGGTCGGCACATCCCAATAAATTAATTGTGACTGATTTATATATGGTCAGGAATTACTACCACCTACTTTTGCTTCAACTCTTTCTTTCGCATCACGCGATCTGCCAAAATAATTTTACAACATCTTCGGCGAAATCCAACATTCACATCGATCAACTCGACTTTCTGGAAGACTTGAACCTTGACAACAACGGCAAGTTTAATTTCGCAGGCCGTACCGGGTCTTACAAAGAGCACATTGATTACGACGGCGTAATAGAACTAAACACTAGTATTGTCGGAGATATTGTGGTTGACAGTCATCAACGCACCCTTGTTTGCGGATCAACAAATGACAACTTTGGCAATGAAGTACCATTTGTAGGCCGGTTTAAAGCGAACGGCAATCTTGATTCCACCTGGGGAACTAACGGCATGTATTATTGGACAGACACTTCCTCTTCCACACAAACCAGACACACTAATCTGGACACTACCCAAAAAAAGCCAGCCTAGTTCAAAGTGGAGCCAGCCTAACGGGCCCTCGCCAAGCCAAAAAAAGGCGACTATCAGAAGATAGTCGCCTGAATTAATATATTAATTGGCAAAAACTTTTCTCTAGTAGATGATTAAAAGCCTGAAAACACTATGGCTAACGCTTCGAACATGTACAAAGTACTTCCCAGCTCGTAAAGCTTCGAGATCCATTTGAACAGAACCTCTGCCCTTGACGCTCTGAACAAATACCTGTTTGCCAATCGCGTCTACTATTTTCAACGTCACACTCTCCGAACCAAACCCAACTAGTTTAATCGTGAAATTTCCGTCATTTGGATTTGGAAATAATCCTACCTGAACACCGCCATCGGCACTAATAACCCCAACTTGAGTTTCTACATCAACAGTAAACATCTCCACACAACCGTTAGAATCCTTTACGGACACAGTATAGGCGCCACCGGTTAACCCGGTTAAATCCTCTGGATCATCATAGTCTCCGGCACCATCCGTATCCCAATCGAAAACATAACCCGGAGTACCTCCAGTTACCATTAGGTCTATGCTTCCATCAGAACCACCAACTTCAGGTGATGAATTGCCCGCCACCACCAATTCTGGTGGTTCGATTACCGTGACCGAACTGGAATAACTGCAGCCTAATCCATCGGTTATCGTAAAGGAATATATACCCCCAATCAAAGAATCAAGATCCATTGTACTCTGACCAGATTCCCATACAATTGAGAATGCTGGAACTCCTCCGCTGGGAATTACAGAAATGTGCCCTGAATAGTCACGATGACATTGCACATTAGTAACGTTAACCTGAGCACTAAAATGCGAGTCCTCCACTTCAACAGTATCTGTAATACTGCAAGCATTACTATCCGTTATGGTATAAACATACTCACCTGCGCTCAACGAATCTTTCGTAAACACAGAATCTCCATCGTTCCATAAAATTAGATGGCCACCAGAACCTCCTACGGAAGTTACAACCACTTGGCCATTAGCACCTCCTTCACAAGTTGGACTGAAAGCGGTAGCAGTTGCGGTAATTGGATCCGGTGAATCAATCATTGCTGTTTTGGTAGATTGACAACCTAATGAATCAATTACCGTGACATCGTAGGCTCCAGCAGTCAATCCGGTTGGATCTTCTAGATCGTCGTTATCACCAGTTCCATCAAAATGCCAATCCACAGTATAGTCAGAATCTGCAAGAATAGTTAGATTAATAGAACCGTCAGAATCACCGTAACAATTAAGCATATCTCCAACTACTGAAATTTCAGGCCCATTTGGATTATTTAGGGCAACTTGTAATTCGGCAGAACAGCCATTGGTGTCTTGAACCTCTACCGAATAAACACCCGCAGCCAATCCGGTTAAATCTTCACTATCGTCAAACAAACCTGTTCCATCATAATCCCAATCGAACACATAACTAGGTCCGTCTGGAGAAACCGCAATATCTATCGCTCCATTGGCGCTATCGCAAAGCGGATCGGCAGCAGCTACTAAACTTAACACAATCTCCTCTGGTTCTTCTATCTGTACTTCTAAACTATCCTTGCAACCAGTGTTGTCAGTTGCCACAAGCTGCCAAGTTCCGGCAGAAAATGTAGCATCCTTTGAATCATCGTTATCACCTATTCCATCATTGTTCCAATCGAAAACAATCGGAGAATTACCTCCGACATTTGAAACGCTAACCTGCCCGTCTTCTAAGCCGAAACAAGAAACGTCCGTTGCAGAATCCAAAGCAAGTGCAAAGTCATTGGTAACGGTTACGGTAAACTTGCAACTATCCGAATTTCCCGATGAATCTATTGCCAAGTACACAACCTCTGTAACACCCAACGGAAAGGCATCTCCTGGATTGAAGTTCGATTTGAAACCCACACCACAATTGTCAGAAACATAGGGGACTACCCAATTAACCAAGGCAGAACACCCAATGTTGTTTACCTGTGCAGTTATATCTGTAGGGCAGTTTAAAATTGTTGGAAGAATTGTGTCCACCACGGTTATAATGGAAGCACACTGATTGATGTTCCCAGAATTATCTTTTACGGTCAACACTGCCTGATTTTGGCCTAAATCAAAACAGGTAAAACTGGACCTGTCAATACCGAGAGAATCAACTGCACAATTGTCGGAAGAGTTTTTATTCACTTCCTGAGCGCTGATAACAACTGGTCCGGTTGCGTCTAAATAAAGCGTCAAATCGTTACACTGGGCAATCGGTGCAACGGTATCGTAAACCGTTACCACCGCTGTGCAACTATCCAAATTCCCAGATTTATCTCGCACAGTTAATGTAACGTTATTGAGCCCAACATCAGAACAGCCAAAAACGCTTTGGCTAATCAAGACGGCATCTAAACCACAATTATCAAAAGACCCGTTATCGATGTCCGATTCAGCAATGGTGGCGTTTCCTGATGCATCAAGATATACTCCTACATTCTGACAATTGACAACTGGGGTAATAGCTTCCATTATTGTAACGGTAGCCTGACAACTTGCTGTGTTGCCAGAAACATCTGCAACCCTGAAGGTGACCAGATTTGATCCGACATTACTACAGTCAAAATTACTCTTGTCGACTTTCATAGAACCAATGCCACAATTGTCTGACGATCCGTTGTCCAAGTCAGAGACCTGAATTGAAGCAGTGCCGGCAGAATCTAAGCTTAACACAACATCTTTACACAATACATTTGGACTCACCGTATCAAGTACTGTAACCAAGGAAATACAAGAATCCAAATTGCCCGACGCATCCAGTACAGTCAATACTATAGGGTTTTGCCCTAAATGAGCGCAGGTAAAGTTAGCTTGGCTAATTTGCAAAGAATCAACTGTACAATTATCGTAGGAGTCATTATCGACATCAGCCACTACAATAGAGGCGGTTCCAACAGAATCCAAATGAACTGTTACATTTTTGCAGATGGCGGTTGGCGCTAAGTTATCCTCAACGGTAACCACAGCGTTGCAGGAATCAACATTTCCACTTTTATCCGAAACAGTTAACGTGAAGTTGTTTACCCCCAAATGAGAACAGTCAAACCCAAGTTGCGAAGCACTTAAAGTAACCACTCCGCAGTTATCGGCTGATCCTCCATCGATATCTGATGGCACTATTGCAGCGTTACCATTAGCGTCAAGCTGAAGTGTAATATTTTTACAAATTGCAACGGGCTTTATGGTGTCTTTCACGGTTACCGTTGCCGTGCAAGAATCTTGCAATCCGGAGGCGTCAAACACAGTTAAAACAACTTGGTTATTTCCGACATCAGCGCAGCTAAAACTTGACTTATTTATCGCTAATGAACCTACTTGACAGTTGTCTGTGGATCCGTTGTCCAAATCGGATGCAAGGATATCTGCTAACCCGTTAGAATCAAGGACTACGATTACATCTTTGCAAACTGCTTTGGGTGCAGTAGCGTCTACAACTGTCACGACTGCCACACAGGAATCTACATTTCCACTAGCATCCGTTGCCATCAGGGTTACGTTATTAATCCCAAGATCAGAGCAGCCAAAGCTTAACTGCGAAGCCGACAATGTTGGCAAACCACAATTGTCGATAGACCCACCATCAATATCTTCTGGGCCCATTACCACTAACGAGCCATTCCACAGCTGAACAGTAATATCTCGACAAACTGCCGTGGGAGCGGTGGTGTCAACAATCGTAATTGTAGCAATACAAGAATCTTTATTTCCACTAGCATCCGTTGCGGTTAAGACTACTTGATTAATCCCGACATCGGCGCAACCAAATTGACTCTTACTCAAAGACAAATTTGGCATTCCGCAATTATCAGAAGAACCATTATCAATATCGGTCGTCGAAATTTGAAACAACCCTAAAGCATCTAAATACCCAGTTATATTCTGGCAAATTACCATTGGAGCAATGGAGTCAATCACCGTAACGTTTGCCTGACACGACCCGCTGTTGCCATTAACATCAGTAGCCGTAAGCTTAACAGTACTGACCCCAATATCTGAGCAGGTAAAACTCGACTTACTTAAACTCAAACTTGCAATTCCGCAATTGTCCGCGGTTCCATTATTAATATCTCCAATTGTGATTCCTGCATTTCCAGAGGCATCCAAATACACGGTAGTATTTTGGCAAACTACATTGGGCGAAGTAGAATCTACTATTGTAAGCGTCGATTGACAAGTAGCAACATTTGAGCTTGCATCTGTCACCGACAAAGTAACGCTATTTGCACCAATGTTTGAGCAATCAAAATTGCTTTTACTAATGGCAAGTGACGGAACCAAACAGTTGTCCGAAGATCCATTATCTAAATCACTTGCAGTTATTGTAGCATTTCCGGACGCATCCAAAAAGGCTGTAATATTCTGACAAAATGCCTTAGGGGATGTGGAATCAAGTACGGTAACGGTTGAAGTACAAGTACTGATATTTCCACCTGCATCTCTTGCTGTTAGAGTTACACTGTTTGCTCCAAGGTCATCACACGTAAAGGCTGATCTGCTAATTGATAGACTAGGGAAACCACAATTGTCCGAAGATCCATTATCTAAATCACCTGCAGTTATTGTAGCACTACCTACAGAATTCAAATAAACTGTCATGTTTTGACAAAGCGCACTTGGCTTGGATGTATCCTCTACAGTTACTGTTCCAATACAAGTTCCAACATTGCCATGCACATCGGTGGCAGTAAAAGTTATGCTATTATCTCCCAAATCCGCACAATCGAAACTAGACTTACTAATAGCGATACCAGAAATCCCGCAATTGTCTGTGGTGCCGTTGTCCATATCGGCTGGCAAAATGGACGCATTGCCCGACCCGTCCAAATAAACTGTCAGATTGAGACAATTTGTGTTCGGTCGAGTAGTGTCCCGAACCGTAACCGCCGCATTACAAAATACCTGATTTCCATCTGCATCGGCCACCTCCAGCTGGACAACATTTAAGCCAATGTCCGAACAGGTAAAAGAAGACCTATTTATGGAATAGCTTACTATACCTTCATTGTCAAAAGAACCATTATCAATGTCCGCGGCGGTAATTGTTGCATTGCCACTACCATCCAAATAAACAGATATATTCTGACAAACAACGGTAGGCGGGGTTGTATCCACGACAGAAAACCGCTGCATGTACACCCCATAATCATCCCCATCATTTGTGCTGGTAGAATTCCTCAGCCCATCTTGCCACACAACTACAGCCTCATGTGCTTCACTATACAATGCAATATCAGAAAATTGCTGATAATCTGCAGTTCTAGTATTTACCCTAACCTCATCAGCCTGCAGAACTCCAGATGCACTAACTTGCTGTGCGTATACCTCCGATTTCTTTCCATCATTACTATACCCGGTCCAGCTCACAACAAAACCACCATTTTTTGAAACGGCAACGGCAACTTTATCCTGTGCGTTATTGGTTGTCGAATTTATTTTAAACTCCGATCCAACTTTATTGCCGTTCTTATTATAGAGCTGTCCGTAAATTCCATAATGATCTCCATCTTGATTAAAACTAGACCAAACCACTAAAAAATTTCCATTCCGGTCCATGGCTACATCAGGCTCTTGTTGATTACCCGAAGTAGTTGTATTTACCAAAAAATCGGCTTTTACTTCATCACCATCATCATTAAGAAGTTTTGCAAAAACTCCATTTCCATTGCCATCCGATTGCTGCCATACAACAACTACACTTCCCGATGAATCTCTTGCAACCGATGGATAAGATTGATCTCCGGCCGAAGTAGAGCTGATTGCAAATTGGTTTTTAACCGTTACGAGCGAACCGCTGTACATTTCGCCATAAACACCAAGCCCATCTCCATCCGTACCATTGGCAGTCCAAACAATAATGAAATCACCTCCTTGGTTAACTGCAATTTTCGGGTTAGTATGATCATTTCCATCACCCGAGTTAATTTGAGCTTGATTTATTTGCACAGACCCCGCTGCATTTCGCTTATGTAAACACACCCGGTATTGCCCCTGGTAATTAGACTGATAGACAAAATGAATTTCTCCCTCCGCATCTAATGCAACATCGGGGTGTCGCTGAGAACCAGTTGTAGTAGAGTTTACCTTAAACTCTGCACCATTCGGCGTTCCTCCTTTGAAATACCTCTGGGCAAAAATCCCCATATCCTCACCATCATTCAGGTAGCTTGACCAAACAACGGTGTAGTTGCCTGCTGTATCCACACCAATTGCTGGCTCTATTTGGGCGTGTGCGGTGGTAGTGTTAACCTTTGTTTCAACGCCTTGATCGTCTAGCTGTGCAGTACCGTAGCTTGCACTAATGGCAAAAAGCAACGTACCAGCAAAGATCGCTTTCAAGCTATTATGCTTACAAATCATATGTGTGAAGTTTTGGGTTTTACTTCTGAGCCCGATCGATTGATCCACTTACATGGTATTGAAACTTACGTGCTTCCAAGTCATCTAACCTTTTAGACAATTCCAGAAAAGCCTCTTCATACCCCTGTATTTGTTTTTGCTGCTGTTGAACAACTAATTTCTGCAACTCCACTTGCTCACTCAACTCCTGCACAGCCTTAACCAAAGGGACAACAAATTCAGCGTATCGAATACCGTACATTTGGCTTTTCTCGTTTTCAGGTTTTTTGACACCACTAAAATCAAAACCAATACTTTTTGCAGCGGAGTTCACCTCCTGAGCAATGAATCCTGTGTAGCGAGTTTTACTGATATCATTTGTAGAACTCGTTTCTTTTTCGCCTGTAAAGGCCTTCAATTTATCCTGATCAAACTGATATGTAACCGGTCGCAACTGATTTACAAATTCTAAACCAGGAACATTTTCTTCTACAGAAGTTTTAAATCGCCCGTCTGATGTTGCGGTCCAGTTTACTGCCCCTCCAATGCTTACCGTAGAGGAGTTTCCGAGATACACTTCATTGTCTGCCGTAGACTGAGCACCATTTCCTATAACAATAGAATTGTTGTGACTCGAAACCACAGACTCTCCGATTCCAATGGAACTTGCTCCTGAAGAAACAGCTGAAGCTCCAACAGCTACAGAAGCAGCCCCCGAAGACTGAGAAAAGTAACCGAGACCAACACCTCTTTCCCCTGAAGTATTAGCGTCGTAACCAACAGAAACTGCATATTGCGCACTTACCGTGTCGCGATAACCAATACCTATTCCGTCATTTGCCGATGCAAAACTCTCATAACCCATAACCTGAGACCGGTTTCCATCGGACTCCGCATTATATCCAATTGCAATCGCATTTTGGTTGTCTACTCTTGACTGCGAACCAATTGCAATACTCTTATCGTCACTTCCGCTAGCGTAAGCATTGTAACCTATAATAACAGCGTCGTCGGTATTGCCCCCAATAGTAATATCCGCTCCCATGAACGTGTTGCGACCACAAGAAGTACCGGCAAAATCAGCAAATGACCCCATGCCGACATTGTACTCACCAACGCGGTTAGAAAATCCAGTATAAGCACCAACGTAAGTATTGTGGTCTGCATTGGATTGGTCATTAGTTCGGTTATTATCCCATCCTGAATACGACCCAACGAAAGTATTGTAATCAGCATATTCAGTAGCAGCTCCTGCCGCCGCACCCAAGAACGTGTTGTGATGCCCTACGCCAACATCAGTTCCGGCCGAATCTCCGACCGCTGTATTGTGATCTCCAGTGGTATTATCGTATCCCGCCTCATTTCCAACGAATGTATTTCTCCATCCGGTAGTGTTGCTTCTACCCGCCGTGGAACCAATAAATGTGTTATCACTGGCGGTTGTGTTATTATATCCTGCATCCTCCCCAACAAAAGTATTATCATCACCTGTTGTATTGTATCTCCCTGCTTCCTCTCCAACGAAAACTACATCGTTTCCTCCTCTATTGTTTTGACCAGCTTGAGTTCCAATAATAACCACGTCGGTGGATGAAGAAGTGCTTAATTCACAAGCTCTTGTTCCGATAATTACATTATCTGTTCCAGAGGTCATACCAATGGCTGCATTGGGTCCGATAATTACGTTATCAAATTGATTAGAAATATTATAACCAGACCGATATCCAATAAATACACTTTGGCTGCCAGAAGTTATAGAATGTCCAGCCGAATCTCCATACATGACATTGTAATCTCCTGTGGTAATATTGATTCCTGCCCCTGTTCCGGAAGTTTCATTGTGAACCTGAGCGATCGATAGTGTTGGCAGCAGAACAGCAACCAACCAAATTGCTTTTTTCATAAGTGGTGATATAACTACAATAATTAATTGAACTGTAAAATTAGTCAATCCATCAGTAGAAATACTTGATTAACGGCAGAAGAGACATTCGTTAACCCAGTAAGACCTTTAAATAATTCAGATTGAGGTTTTGGAAACTGTTTAGTGTGACTTTTTAACTGGTTTCTTTTTCGAGAACTAGCAGATTGTTTTTTGTGATTTTTTGCTTTTGGGGGCATATTTTACCCTGAATACCTCGATTATTTGGCGAGTTGAGGCACCAATCCCGGGGAGCGCTTTAGATTATGAGCTATTGCCTCTAGGCAGTGTCGTCACGTAAATATATTATCTTATCGAAGATAAATTGTCTTCTCAACATCGACACGATATTTCCGATAGAACATGGAGTCTTCTCGAACCTCATTTGCCTGGCCGCAAAGGTAGTTGGGGAGGAATTGTAAATGCGTTTCAACAACAGGTAGTGTCCAGATAAAGATAGAAGGTCCAGAGCGCTTTTAATAGCTTTAAACGTTAACCTAAACATAGCTAACCGTAAAGAACGAAAACTCCACCAAACATCACCCCAGTATCAAAGTGGCAGAGCATCAATAATATCCAATTCACCAAAACCTAATGGCACATTAGAATCGATTCCTGCCGCAAAAAGAGCCTTTTGCGTGGATCTTCCAAGAGAAATAAAATGAACCTTGTTTATATTAGCGAAATCTTCAGCGGAGTTGGCCTCTAAAAACGCCCGAACGTTGGATGGACTGGTAAAAACGTACGTACCACATCGATCAATTTTAGCAGGATCAAGAATCGTACGATAAGCCACAACATTAATTACTTGCTCAGGGTTTAAGTGCTTTTGTATGGATTTCATGCTCTGATCGGATATGGGAAACAGTACAATATCAGCTCTCACCAACTGAGCAAAATCCCTCCCGACTTCCGCTGTGTCATTAGAACGACCAAAAAAGTTGCATGACGCAAATTTTACCAACTCTTTGCGCGTACCCTTCCCTATGGCAGCATATTTTTTATCAGGATCAAAAGTGTGGCTAGAAAAATAAGATTTCACCGCATTTCGCGAACTAAAAAACACCCAATTGAAAACAGGCAGTTCTGGAATTGGAACACATTCAATCGTAATTAAGGATCTAGAAATTAACTCAACGCCATGCGAAGCGGCATATTTACCAAGCACAGGATTTTCTGACCTGCTTATGAAGACGCGAATGCGTCTTTTTTTTTTAGCTCCGCAACGCAGCTTGCCGCCAATTCTTCAGCACTATTAGCGGTTAGAAATGCTCTCTTTGGAACCTGATCCCACTCATGAGCCATCGAGGCCCAAACATGAAAGTCGTTGGACAATTTTTTGCAATAAACGCCGAGTGGGAGTTGACAACCTCCATTAAACAAACGTAGGACTTCACGCTCAACACCAATACATTCTTGCACTTCAGGGCTATTCAAATTCTGCACAATCTCCCTCAATTCAGGTTCATTCTTTCGAATCTGGTAACCTAAAACTCCTTGGGCCGGAGCCGGCACAAATTCTTCCGGCTTTAAATAAACCACATGAAAGTCAGACAAATCTATATCTAATCGCTTAACACCCGCACTTGCAAGCATAATTGCATCAAAGTGAGCTACGGCAGACTCAATATTATCCTCCCGAACAGACGCTTCGTTGCCGCTCGTTTTTATCCTGGCGGTGCGAAGCTTATCCAATCTTGTCGGAACATTTCCACGAATGTCTACCAACTCAATGTCTTCTCGGAAAAACGTTAATTGACACTTCCTTCTGGCAGAGGAAGTTCCCACTTTTGCACCTTCTTTTAGATCCAAATTTTTGGACACATCAACACTATCTGGATTTATAACAAGAATATCGGCTGGATCTTCTCGATCCGACACTCCAGCAACTTCAAGCTGTGGATGACAAGCCGTTTCCAAATCTTTATGCGAATGAACTGCCAAATCAATAGAACCCGCCATTAATTCAGCTTCGATCTCTTTGGTAAAAAAACCTTTTCCTTCAATTTTATCGAAGCTGAGATGCTGGATTTTGTCACCCTGTGTTTTTATGACCTTGATTTCAACCTGATGTCCCAACTTCTCCAATTCCTCTCGAACGAAATTTGCCTGCCACAGGGCTAAATCGCTACCCCGCGAACCTATTATAATCTTACGACTCATCTACGCTTTATTCTCAAGAATTATGTCTTTGGCCATTTTCATTGGCACAGAAATGTACTTCTTCTCAAAGTAATTTATAACCTGATCTAGAACCTCCTTGGAACCATCGTCTAAATCTTCGATTTCTTTTGCAAACACCGCTTCCATTGCAGTTTTTCGAATCTCCTTTACTTTTGCCGGAACTGTTTGCATTGCTCGCTCCACCTGCCGAATACGGTAAAGCTCTTCAAATTCAACGAGCTTTTGGTCAATAATCTGATGACAGAGTTCGAGCTCCTTCTTGCGTTCTTTTAGATTCTGATCAGCAATTGCTTTAATGTGCTCCACAGCAATCAGATTGACCTTATACTTTTTGCTAATTCTTCTATCAAAATCTGCAGGAACTGCCAAATCAACAACCGTTTTTTGCGAACCGTCTTTCCCAATCAAATCCGCATAAATCTCTTCCGTAACTACTGCTTTATCCGAACCAGTACAAGTTACGATTACGTCAAACCCCTCTTTGAAACTTACAAGATCCTTCAACAAATGGGCTCGTCCGCCAATCTCTTTAGCCAAACTTTCTGCATTAGAAAGTGTACGATTAAACACTGTAAAGTTCAAATATCCAGACTTAGTAAGAAAACGACACATATTGCGAATTGTCTGTCCTGTCCCAATAATTAAAAATCGTGCATCCGATGCGATTTGGAATTCCCTTAATTTCGCATTTGCTAGAGAGACTACAGAGACTGGTTTAGTTGCAATTGCCGTTTCGGTGTAAACTTGCTTTGCCACTTTAATAGCATTCTGCACTACCAACCGAATTATATCCCCGGTACAATTGGCTGCTTCACAACGCTCATAAGCATTGCGCACTTGAGTAATTATTTCACGCTCTCCAACCACCATCGAATCGGTACTAGACGCAACCTTGAACAAATGCTGCACAGCCTCCAATCCTTCAAAAAGTTCAATTTCTAACCAACTTGCCCGAATATCCTCTTGACACCATTCTGGAAACAAAGCCCCAAAGAATTGCGAAATCCAATCCTCATCTACATCCTGACTCGTCGAAAAAATAAACTCAACCCGATTGCAAGTCGACAAACACATAAGCTCACTCCCCAAACCCGAATTTATTACCCTTTTCAAAGCAGTTTCTAGCGTGTCATCAGGCAGATGGTACCTACCAACTCGGTCGAGCGACACTTTCCGGTGTGTTATTGCTATAACTTTAAATTCCCTCAATCTCCACAAATCTTTGTACCAACAAATGTCGGAAGTCAACCCTTCAAAATTGTCATAAAACTGTCATGAGCCTCGAAAATAGAGTACTTGATTGCGAACAAAAAAATCAATCTCGGTAATTATCTGCTTCAAGTCGATCTTTAATCTCCTGTAGGTGTTTCGCCTTTTTTTCTTGCCGGAGCATCCGAGCAGATTTTGTAAAATACCGATGACTGGTAAGAAAATCAACTTGAATTTCATCCCATTTTCTATCACTTTTAATCTTTCCGTGGTCGCGAAGCTCCCTACGAAGTGTATCTGCAATGGAATGAAAATCATCCCTACCTAGATAATCTAAATCTGCATCGCAAAGAATCTCTTCGAGATGAGAATTTGGTTTATGCGGAACAATGGTGGCGTAAATCAATGTGTTAACCTGATCAACCTGCTCATCTGTATAACCATACTTCGGCAATATATCGGTGGCCATTCTAACCGCAATGCCTTCGTTTGAATCATACTGCTCGACAAAACCTGCATCGTGATAGGTGGCGGCTGATTTAAGAACAAACATATCGTCATCCAGCACCCCTTCCATGATTGCCAATCTTTCAACAGATTGAACAACATCATATGTGTGATGAATGCCATGGTAATGCAAATTTGGAGAAAGCTTGGATTTCAATATTTTCATGATGTGACGTTCCGCTTTCCTATAGTTGATACTACTATAAATGTGCAAATTAACGTACTCCGTAAATTGCTTATTAGGTTTCAACCCCAACTCATCTTCCGACAATTCTGGCTTAATCCTCTCCACATAATACATGTCTATCTCACCCTTGTTCTTAGCGGCGAGCTTTCCGCGATAAGTGCATTTAAAAAAGGGATGCACCAAATCAAAGGTCTTTCCAGAAATGTTAATCTTGCCTTGTTCGCATGCCGTTTCAATCCTGCTAGCTACGTTTACCGTATTACCCCAAATGTCATACTGAATTCTTTTTGTACCAATTACCCCAGCAATCACCTCACCGGTATGAATACCGATACGAAGCGCCCATAAATCGTTTTGAGGAGTATCTTCAGTTACATCTGCACGCTTCATGTAATTCTGAATTTGCAACGCGGCAAGAACTGTATTAATTGGGTTCTCTTTATCCCTCAAAGGAACCCCTCCTGCCGCCATGTACGCATCTCCAATCGTCTTAATCTTTTCTAACTGAAACTTTTCAATTACGTTGTCAAATTCTCTAAAATACCCATCCAAACGGCGCACAAGTTCCGTCGGACTCATTCGCTCCGCAATTTTGGTGAATCCAATAAAATCCATGAACATTACGGTGGCCATTCGATAATTTCGCGTTCTGGCTTTCCCTCTATTTTTGAGCTCCTCTGCTGTTTCCGCTGGCAAAATATTGGTAAGTAGTTTCTCTGCTTTATCCTTTTCTACTTCCAGCGCTAGTTTCTGTCTTTCGATTTGTTCTTTCTGACGACTAATTGTTTTCGTACGCTTTTCTACCAACTGTGCCAAAAGCCTTTTTTGTGCCTTTATAGAGCTTACCCGATAGTAGTAAATTGCAAGTATTATACTCACAATGATTATTCCCCCAATCATTCTAAACCACCACTGTCCCCAAAAAGGAGGATGAATTAAAACCCTTATGCTAGCAGGCTTGCTTGACCAAACACCATCACTCGTAGCTCCATAAACTTTAAATGTGTATGTTCCTGGTGATAAGTTGGTATAAAACGCTTCTCTGCCGCTTCTAAAATGATACTTTTCCTCTCCGCCTTCCAAAATATACTTATACTCAATGCCCTCCGGATTAGAATAGTGTAACGCAGCAAAACCAAATGTGATATTATTTTGAGAATACCTGAGGTTCAGTTTTTCAGTAAATGAAATATCCTTTTCAAGCTTAATGCCCATATTGTTATTAAGACTGACGGGTTTATCCAGAATCTTTACCTGCGTAATAGCCATTTTAGGCTCGTGAACATTCTTCCCCCGGACTTGGTCAGAATAAAAACTATTGACCCCATTTAATCCTCCAAAAAACAACTCACCCCAAGAAGATTTATAATACGCACCAGCATTAAACTCATTACTTTGCAATCCATCTCTTTCCTTCAATTTTGTAAATCTTTCTGTTTTCGGGTTAAACCGAGAAATCCCAATATTGGTTGACGCCCAGATATCTCCATCATCTGAACCTAATATTCCATAAACGATATTGTTAGACAATCCATCTCTCTCGGTGTATACTTGAAAGCGTTGCGTTTCTTTGTTGAATTTATTTAGGCCTCCGCCAAAAGTTCCAAACCAAAGTGTGTTAGCTTCAAACCGGTCTTGCCACATGCAAATCACATTGGGGTGGCTGATAGAATGCTTATCATTTGGACTGGAAGTAAACTGTTCAAACCGGGAAACCCTCCAATTTTCATCGAGCACTACCTTATGTACGCCTCCATTGGAAGTCCCAACCCAAATATCTCCCTGAGCATCTTGTTCAACCATTTTGCAGTTATGACTTCCAAGACTATTTGGATTACTTGGATTGTGTCGGTAAAACTCCGTATTGAAATTCTGAAGGTTGATACGACCCAAACCCGAGGCTGTTGCCACCCAGAGGTAGTTCTTATCATCCACAATAAGTGCACTAACCTTGTTGTTTTCCTGTGGGTTTTGCTTTTTTCGAAAAGGAATTGGCACATATTGAAATGCTTCAAATTCCTCAGAAACTTTAAGCAAATAAAGCCCATCAATAGTTCCAACCCAAAGGTTATCTTCAGCTTGATGATAATGCAAACAATAAACACTGTTAATGCCTGGCAATTCAGGATTAAACCCTTCAAACGGATAAAAGTTAGTTGTGTTGTTAACTCGATCGACTCTGGCCACGCCACCCGTTAAGGCCATCCAAATTATTGCAGAATCTTCCAAAACCACGTTCCAAGTGTGGGCATCAACATTTTGAAATTCTTCAGCTTTATTAACTGCATAATGCCTAACATTTTGCTTTAACAAATCAAACCTGCTGACTCCATTATGAGTTCCAATCCAAATGTTATTAGCTTCATCTTCATGAAGACAAAGTATTCTATTGGAACTAATATTGTATCGGCTATTTACGCTTTCCTGATAATTAGTTACAGTTGGACTTCCATTGTCAAAATGTATGCGGTCCAACCCCTTATCGTTGGTCCCAACCCAAATATTCTGTTCACTATCGATGCAAAGGGCCGTAACCATCTTACTCGACAATTCAACGCTATCTTTATCCGTACCTAACATTTGAACAGAGTAAAAACCTTCTTGTTCTTGCAGAATATTCAGTCCATTATTTGTACCTATCCATAGTCTGCCATCCATTGATTCCTTAACAGTGGTTACATGATTTGCTGACAAAGCAGGAGTTGTTTCGACGTTGAAAACACGGAATGTTTGCAAATTTTCATCATATAATGCAAGTCCATTATTTATTGTTGACACCCACATTTGGCCCTTTGACGACATAAACAAATTATTTATTAACCCAGTACCCAACTGGTTACGCCCAAAACGCTTATACTTCTTTGTTTTGTGGTTATACACAAATACGCCATCATGTAGGGTAGCAATCCATATATTGCCATTTCTATCCCCCAGTATTTTTCTAATTGTTCGGTTATTGATTCTTGAGATGGCCCGAAACCGTTCAAATGTTTGTTTTAACGGATCGAAAACATGCACTCCATGGTTAACCAAACCAATCCAAATCAACCCATTAGGATCTTGATAAATGGACCGAATATAACTACCAGGTATTGTATTTTTATCTTTAGGGTCGTTTCTAAAAATTTTAAAATCTGCTCCATCGTAACGATTTAACCCATCTTGCGTAGCGAACCACATAAACCCTTGCTGGTCCTGCAAAATATCATACACAAAACTCTGAGAAAGACCGTCTTCAATTGAAAGATTTAGAAACCGTATTGGATTATTTTGAGCAATCAAAGCGCACGGAACAAGCGCAATAATCCAAAGTGCTAATCGGCAAAAATAGGGTTGTAAAATTATCCGGTTCAATTCCTAAAATTTGATCATACTTTGACCCCAATAACCAATATATCGTCTACCTGCTCGTTGGGTCCTTTCCAAGATTGAATGACCGAATATAATTGCTCTCTCTGCTCATCCAAACTCAAATGACAATTTGCCAATAAAGTCTCTCTAAATCGTTTGTACATAAATTTCTTATCCTTTTCACCACCAAATTGATCGGCATAACCGTCCGAGAAAATATACAACTGATCACCTGGCTTTAAGTCCATAGTGTGGCTCGTATAGTTATGCTCTTCATGATTAAACGCTCCGATTGCAAACTTATCAGCTTTGATTTTAGTCAGCTCCCCGTCACGTATGTGATACAGCGGATTATTGGCTCCAGCATATTCTAAAGTCTTCCTATCCTCACTTATCGCACAAATTGCAATATCCATCCCATCCCCAACCAGATCATCTTTAGACTTATTCAAAGCCTCCAAAGATAGCTTGTTGAGGTTATCGAGTATAAGCGCTGGAGAATTTAATTGGTCTCTTCCCACGCATTGTTTTAATGCATTTGCACCAACTAAACTCATAAAAGCGCCAGGAACACCATGTCCGGTACAGTCAACTGCGGCAAACAATGTTTTTTTGTTTGTTTCTTCAAACCAGTAAAAGTCTCCTGAAACGATATCTTTTGGCAAAAACAAAACGAAATTATCCGGAATTAACTTTCGAATATGATCTTCTGGGGGCAAAATAGATTCCTGCAATCGCTTCGCGTAACGAATACTATCTGTAACGTCATTATAAAGCTCCTCCAATTCCTGCCTTTGTTTTTCAAGCTCTTCTTTTTGGCGCACCACCTCCTCAGTACGTTCTATTACCTTCTGCTCCAGAATTCGTTCATTTTCTGCTAAATCATCGCGCATCTTAAGCAACGCGAATCCAAGCGTATCATCCTGAGATAATGGCTTATAATCATAATCAAAATTTCCGGAACCAACCTCCCTTGAGAAATCGGTAGTTCTCTGCAATCCATCCACTAAAGTATTCAAGGCAATTGTCATATCTCCAATCTCATCATTAGAGTGCTTAATCTGCTTTTCAGGAAAAATACCACGACCTAGGTCAATCAAAATGCTTTGCAGTTTGTGGACCGGTGAAGTTATACTCTTTGCTGTCAGTGTTGCAAAAATTCCAGCGCCTATAACCAACACTATGAAAAGGATAAATACCTGCTTGATAAGCTCATTGAAGTTCTGCGAAGTATCTGTAAAGGAGGCATTCATCTTGTTTTTTTGCCGCGAACCATCTACACTCTTTCGCTGAATCAGATCGTCTAACTCGAAAATAATTTCCTTGGTCTTCTTTGCAATCGGGCTGTCTTCATTAACTGCTATTCTAGCAGTAAAAATATTTGTGGGATCTTGATAGCTTGCAAAGTCAGGCAAAACTCGAATCACCTGATTTTCATGAAGTTCTAATAACTCATCAATACCAGTAAAAACAATATTCAAGGACTTGCGATCATGATCCGACAAGTAGCTCACAATACTCTCTATTCTAATCCTATCGTTTGGAATTATCTTCCAGACTAGTTTCTCGTACCGCAATTTAAATTCAGCGTCTTCACGGGATTCGCCTCCAGCAACCCATAATTGAATTTGCCGATCAGCATCAATTAAATGCTCTTTCAGCTTCGTTAAATAATTTTTCGAAGGCTCTGTGATATTCTCTATCGTCTGATTGATTTCCGTTGCTTTAGCAAAAGTATGTGTTCCCTCACTCACCACATGGTAGAACTTGTAGAATACAATCAGAATCATCAGAATTACCACACCAAAGCCAATTCCGATTTTTCTTCCTATGGTGAATCGAGTAGTCATAAATTCTCCGGCAGCCTACCGCTTCTGATCAATCAGCGCCTTGACTTTGCGAATTTGGGCTTGGATTTCTTTATTGTTTGGGAACTTAGAGCTAGCAGCTTCATAGGCGCGCAGGGCTTCATCATAACGACCTGCACTTTCCAGAGCTTTACCCTGCTTTAAAGCTTCAGCAACAGCTTTTTCGTCCGTAGATTTGGGACTACCTTCCAGCTCAGCAGCCATATCGTCGTAAAACTGAGATTTCTTACGCTCGTTCATATTATAGTAAATTCCCGCCAACCCAACGATGGTTTCCTTGTTTCGGGGATCTAACTCGTGAGCTTTTTTCATGTAAGGCAATGATTTAGAAAACAACCTAACACACTTATCCTGAACCTCTATCAACTTTTCTAACGGGGTTTCTGCGTCCAATTCCAAAATCAAGTCCACTCCTTGATTATAATATAGAATACCTAGATTGTAATTAGCATTATAATTATTAGAATCCAGCGAAATAGACTTGGAATATGCCTCAATAACCTTGTCAAAGTTCGCCCTACTTTTATATTGTTGATATACCCTACTTCGCGCAGCTCCCACGACATTGAAATACATCATCGAATTTTGTTTCAGATTTAACTGTATCTTATCGTATGCTTTGGTAAGCTCAACATAACGATCAAAGTAACCTTGCGATATTTCAAATTTCCGATCGTTAAGCGCCTCGGCACCATCATTAAAGTAACCAAGGGCCAACTGAAGAATCATGCGTTTGTTTTTATCCAAGAATTCACCAGCGCTATCCAACTTCATAGACTTTTCAAATGCCTCTATAGCCATAGGCCTAAATTTGGAGTTAGGGTTTCTCTGATCCTTAATCCTGAAATGTTCGTTCAAAACAAACGCCCGAAGATGCCAAACATACGGCAATTTCCGCTCATATTCACTTGCAATTGAAGAATCTGAATACTGCAGGGCCAAATCTAGCTTCTTTTCTTTGTAAGCACGAAACGCTTTCTGGTAATTGGCAAATTGGCCATTTACACCTGTAAACAAGCCGACCAAAAGCAATATTGAGATTGTTCTTACCATTTACCTAATATTGGATGCGAGATTAGTTAAAGTTTTTCCTACCGTCAGCTTATGTCTAGAAGCATTGGTTTTGCTCAATTCGTATGCCTGTTTGTTGTCTCGAACAATAAAATTAATTATTGATCCACTCTCCAACATTCCATTTTTTTCCGAAACAATAAGTGTACTATGCGCTTTGAATTTTTGTGCCAACGCCGGCACCAAATAGCTTTTCGATTCCCCAACAAAAATTATGTGACAACGCTCTGCATCAGCCTTGAAAACAAATTTTTTGATTTTCATTGGTTGACTTCCCACAGATTTTGACGAATACTTACGTATCAACAGATCATATAGGTCATCGTCTCCCATTACGCCAATTGTAAAATTGCCCGTTTTGTATTTGCTTGGCCAATCGACCAAAGTCGCAAAGTTATAGACGTAAATTGCTTTTAAATTGGCTCTCGTTTTTCTATCCTTATCCTGAGCTTTTACGCCGGCAATCGCAAACAAATTTGTGAGAATTATTACGATTATTTTATGCACAGCCTTTATCCCGATATTGCCAATTTATTACCGAATATATAATTAATATACTAACCTTGGTTTTCAGCCATTTCGATTAGCTATCAATTCAACCCACTTTAGGTCTTAAAGTTCCTGAAAAATAATCGGAATCATCAATTGATTCAACTTTAAACTAGTGTAAATACCAATTTCCAGACCAGAAGGTTATAAAAAACTATATTAATTATCATTCAATTGTAAATTTCACCAGACTGGCAACAACAATTTATGCAATTCAGCATGTTGCAACCCCGCAATTAGTACAGAGACCAATAAATCAGATTACTTGACGATACAACCTTTTACCAATAATGCATAGATTATTCGGCTAAATCACCTTTAATTCACGTGTTATAAACCAACGATCGGAAAAACACCGTAACAAAAGGACTATCCGACCGTTCTAAGGCAAAACCCTGAACCTATTGCTATGATCGACCCATACCTATCGATGCGGTGCTCCTTAATCGCGTATAAAATTGAAGGCCCAGCCTTTGAATCAATCAAGGCACTGATATGCAAATTCGACCTACAAGATGGAGAACTCACCTACTTTACAGCGGCAATGCAACTTTGCTTAAGGGAGAACGCACCTTTTCTGAAACATTTAAAGGTATGCCTTCCGTTGAACCCGAACAGTTCTTCCGATGTTGTTCAACCTTCTAGCCGCAACGTTCTAGTCTCGGAGACATCCAACGGAACGCCATGGGCTCAACGAATCAGCAAAATTTCGGCTGAAATGGATTTTGCCAGAAACATAATCTACCCAAGAGATGAAGATTTTTTCTTTGAAAGCGCCAACTCAACGATTCCTCTGGCTTCGGCCTTGTTGGAATTTACCGCTCATGATGAATCGGAGGAAGGCTTATCCATAGAAAGAATTAAGGATAATTTTCCTGCACTTGCCGCTGAAGATTTATGTGTTCCAACTCTTAGCTTACCGAAAATGTACTCTCCCTATGGATTAAAACTATCCGTGCAAGAAACGCCAAAATCCTATTCCATCGATTGTTTGTACAACCAAGGCATGTTCGATCTCAACTCCATCTCCAACCTGCTAGACAACTGGAAGTTCCGGTTAAAGGCACGTAAATGACTTGACAAACCTACCGAAAACAACCACTTCATTTTTCACGAATAGATCAAGATAACCAGTGGTAAATTTTGATTAAGAAAAACCGATACATAATCCCAGACTTTGGATATTTACACACCTTGATACCATTGATTACTGAAAATAGAAACGCCCAGTGATCAAGTAGGGGTAGATTTTACTTTGGTTCCTTCAAGACATTTCAGTGGAAGAGGCATTACAAATAGTCGCTCCACTCTTTGGGGTGGTTGGGTTATTAAGTCAACCACGCACAATGTATATTTTAGCGGCGATTCTGTATATTTCAACGAGTTTAAAAAAACAGGCAAGAAGTTTGGCCCATTCGATATTGCCTTTATTGATATTGGAGCGTACAACGAAGGATGGGCCTCAGTGCACATGTGGCCCAAACAAAGTGTTCAGGCTAGTATTGATCTAAAGTCGAAAGTATATTTACCTATAGGTTGGGCAAGGTTTGATTTAGCGCTTCGTTATTGGGACGATCCTATCATTAGGGCTACGAAAGCAGCTGAGGATAGAAACGTGACGATCGCAACACCAATGATTGGGCAAACTTTTACCTTGGAAAAACTGCCCCAAACGAAATGGTGGGAAGCGATGCTATAAAAATAGTTTACATCCAATGTTCCTCTAAACATTAGTATCCTTTTCTGTCCTGTAAATTCCAATTTATATAATTCCTGACACCTCAACGCTAAGAATTCCATAATTTTCTGTTGAATGTAACCCCAATGCATTCAAATAATAATTAATCCTTACAAGCAATTCAAATCAAGTCCACAGGAAATAATCGTGGACTAAAAAAACACACTATGAAAAAAGTTTCCCTTTTTATCCTCTGCATTATTGCATTGAACTGTGCTGTAGCACAAAACAACAATAGCGCAAATACAAGAGGCGTAACCATCATCAATGGAGAAGATGTGTTGATAGAAAACCACCCTTATCAAGCAGACTTAGGCGGATGCGGGGGCACCATCATTGGTCCGACCTGGATACTAACGGCAGAACATTGTATTGGCGGAGCTGTCAGCGTTGGTTCCAGTATTGGAGTCGGCTACACTAAGCGAAGCGATAAATCTACCGGACAAACTGCCAAAATCAAAAAAATCTACAATTTCCAATGTACAGGCTATTGCGACCTTAGTTTGTTAGAATTAACCAGTCCCTTAGATCTTTCTGGGCAATATGCCAAATCCATCCGCTATGCAGATGAACTTGTCTTCAACTTGGGGTATGTTAAAAACGGTGGAGACTGTTATGCTACTGGCTGGGGCCAACTCGATCCCTACTCTGGACAAACACCCGACAATTTGCAGGGCGCACTCCTTAGATTTGACATCGTAAAAGTCACAGACTCACGTCTCCGAGTCAACGAAACTGAAGGCAGACTGGTTTGTCGGGGCGATAGTGGTGGACCTTTAGTAGTTGAAAACGGAAACAGCGAAAAAATTCTTGTTGGGGCCGTTAGCGGAGGGGAAGGAGAACCTTGCAGCGACTACGGTTTATGGGGAAATGTAATTAATGCTTCCGATTGGATTGAGCAAACCACGGGAATTCCACCGTACGCGGAATCAACGGTAAGCACAAATGACTACGCCAACGAAATCCTAGAAATATGGCCAAACCCTGCGAAGGATGTATTGTCCATTACAACTTCCACAAACAAGCCTTTGAATAACATCAGGGTTTTCAATATGGCTGGAAAAGAAGTCCTTCGCGTTCAAGAAAGAATCAACATCATTCCTGTAGGTTCTCTCGGCAACGGAATGTACATTCTGCACTCATCCGATATTTCTACGGGACACTTATTTGTTGTAGGCAAATAAAAAAATCCGGCTTTTGGAACTTATAAGCTGTAAAGCCATTACTTACTTTATAGCTTATAGTTTACGTCATGTTTATCCATTATTTGTAGAGCGACTTGGTGAAGGTTCGTTTTGAAGCCGGTTACGTATTTATTGGTACTCAGATCAACTTTATAAATACTATTTAACCAAATCAAGGTACCGGTTTCAATTACAATTTGCCCTTGATGTCCCTTTTTATCGGTGAAAATTGAATTAGCCTTTGGCCCCATAAAATTGATATTATCCAACAGAGATCCGTCTTCATTCATTTGATTTAGGTTGATGGCTGCCCATCCAGTAGGAATGGTAAAAATTTTGGTGGAAGGAAACTCAGAACGCAACTGATCTACTATCGTATCGTGAACAATTAAATCCACAAATCCCTCATATAACTCTTGAATTGAACCAAACCCATGCTCTTGCGCTCGCTGATCCCACTCTTCAGGAAAATCAACGCAAGGCGTTGCTATAAATATGGTTACATCGGGATTGCTTTGCAGCGCATATTTAATCCATGCGCGCTGACCCTCAGCGCGATCATCGGGGTCGTGTCCAGAGGTCATTCCAAATACGTCAACATTTCCCTTATCCAGGACCGCCTTAATTGACTTATGTTCGGAACTGCTTGAATCATTCCAAAAATTGATAGGCCGTCCAAGATCGCCTCCCCGTTTTATAACTGTACTTCTGTGATTTACGAATCCCGCCTGCAACGCCAAAGTATCGAGATGTTCTGCATAGGGTTTAAAAAAACTGTTCCCAATCAACAGCATATTATACCCTTGTTGAACCGATGATTGTGGTGTTTCATCTTTCAGATTCTCCCGTTTACTACATGACAGAAACGTTAGCATCAATCCAACCGACAAGATTTTCATTTTATTCATGGAGTAAACTTTCTGTCTATCAACGTAAATTTTGGAAATAAGTTTAAACCATGCCTACATTTAATATTAAAGCATTATTATCAACAAAAAAGCCCCGAAATACGGAGCTTTTGTACTGGTGGAGAATAGCGGAGTCGAACCGCTGACCTCCACACTGCCAGTGTGGCGCTCTAGCCAGCTGAGCTAATTCCCCAAAACTCACAAACATAACAAATAACACAAAATGACTTACTATTTGTCTTGTAATTTTAGCCCCCTATGAAGCCAATAATAATTCGGCCTGTTCAACAAAAAGACCATCAGGCAATTTGGACCATTTTCCAGGCAGTTGTTCAGCAAGAAGACACATACGTTTTTTACTCCAGCACTTCTTATCAAACATTCGAAAAACAATGGCTGCATGGAAAAATGAAAACTTTTGTCGCTGAAATAGATAACAAAATTGTTGGCACCTATATCATCAAGCCAAATCAATTAGATCTTGGAAACCATATTGCCAATTGTAGTTACATGGTTGAGCCTTCATGCCAAGGTAATGGCATTGGTAGTGCAATGTGCGAACACTCCATTAAATTCGCAAAAAAATGTGATTTTAAAGCTATTCAGTTTAACATCGTGGTAAGCTCCAATAAATCGGCTATTGAGCTTTGGCAAAAATTCGGTTTTAAAATTATTGGCACAACGCCTAGCGGTTTTCGACACAAAACACTAGGATTTGTAGATACATACATTATGTTTCGAAATCTGTAGTGGCCTATTTATTACCTATTGTAAAATCTCAGAACACCAATTTGGCCATCCACCTGCAAAGAAATCATGTAAACTCCTGTTGGAAGGCCAGACACATCAAATTTGTTTTCCCCTTTACTAGCAATAGCGCTTCGAGACACTACCCCCCGTTGATTTTATAAAATTCGCATTGAAACTTTCGGCTTCCTAGGCAGTATCGTCATAAGATATTTGCCCAAATACTGATACACCTTATTTGAACAGCAGCCAAAAAACAATAACACAAAGTTTCTTCATGATTCTCTATTAGGTTGATTTAACAACACCAAGATACTCATTGTCTTCAAACGGCGCCAATCGGACTATTCCAATAATCCAACTAGTTTGGCTTTACAACTGAATTCTAGGTTAACTTTGCGACAAAATTGAATTGATGAGCGGCCGTCTATACATTTTTTCAAAAGTTACATTGGTTTTCATTTTTCTAGTCGTTGTTGCCGGAGGTGTTGTTCGGATGACAGGCTCTGGAATGGGATGTCCAGATTGGCCAAAGTGCTTTGGTCAGTACATTCCTCCAACTTGTTCTTGCGAACTTCCCGATGATTATAAAGAGGCATATCTAGAGAAGAGGAAGAAAAAAGTCCTTTCATTTGCCAAGATGCTCGACGGAATTGGAATGGAGTCTCAGGCCGAAAAATTGCGGAATGATAAATCCGTATTGGTTGCAGAAGAATTTAATGTGGCTAACACTTGGACCGAATATGTTAACCGATTAATTGGGGTACTTGCCGGGATATTCATCTTTGTTCAAGGCGTGTGGACACTGTTCTCAAGAAAATTTTGGGTTTGCGGAAAACGATTGATCGCCTTATCCATTGGTCTTGGTTTTGTTACCGTTTTTCAAGCTTGGATGGGAGCTATGGTGGTGGCAACAAATATTACTCCGTGGGTGCTAACCACCCACATGCTCCTGGCCCTACTGATGATTGCCATGCAACTTCAAATTATAAAAGACGCCAAGCCAGAGACGCCTAAACTTCTTGATAAAGGAACACAACTTCTGCTTTTGGGCGCTCTGATATTAACCTGTATCGAGGTTATTTTCGGAACTCAGGTAAGGCAACAAGTTGACATTGCGCTTCACCACGCTGACCGAAATCAAGTAATGGACAAACTCCCCGAAATTTTTGAAATCCATAGAACTTTCGCCATCGGCATTGTGCTGCTTAACGTCGCAATTTTTATGCGACTAAAAAGACGCAAAAACTCATCGAAGGCTTCCAGAGTTGTTTTAATTATAATTGCTTCAGAAGCATTATTGGGCATTGGGATGAGTTATTTGGGAATCCCTGCATTTATGCAGCCTATGCACTTAGTTTTGGCATGTCTTCTTTTTGCGGTACAATTCGGAATGTTGATTCAATTAAACATAGCGAAATTGGAGTACAACTCAAGTTCTTTAGGCGAAAAATAAAATTGGCGTTTACCCATTTCTAACTGGCTTTCAACAACATTCTGAATAAATCCGTCTCGTTGACTCATCGTCAATTCGCAAACGCCAGACACGTTATCTAGTCGTTCCTTATAAAATGACTTTCGAGGGTTGTTCAGCTTCTATAATAA
>JAHDGY010000118.1 GCA_020631555.1 Flavobacteriales bacterium
TGAGCTATTGCCTCTAGTACATGCACGGAGTGTACTTTATCAGCCCCTTTAAGCCAAATTGTTCCGCTACCAAACAACTTTAGCCTGAATCTGCTCTAGTCGAATTGGACCAACGAATCTTGAATCAGCGCTATTGTCCCGGTGATCACCAAGAATAAAGTACTGATCTTCTTTGAGCTCAATTTCTTCAAAGCTACTTTGTGGAATTAAATTTGGCGTGTACGTTATCAAGTGCTTACAACCGAATACATCCTCTTGTGCAATTACTTTTCCTAATCCATTTTCTTCTGGAACCTGACTAAATTCCTGAGGATACTCTTGTTCTTGGTTCATCCGCTCTTCATTGACAAACAATATATTATCAACCATTTTTACGTGATCGCCTGGAAGCCCAATCAATCGCTTAACAGCAACAGAATTTTTGTTGGCATCAAAATATACGATGACATCTCCCCTCTCGGGTCCTCGCAATAAATACTTTTTCGCGATAACACGGTCATTAAGTAAATAGGATGGCCCTGCAATGGTATAAGCTCTTAAGGTAAAAAAAGCTCCGATCAACAAACCAATGGCTCCCGAGATCACCAATATTCTGATACTTTTCATTTACTACTGTCTATTTCAAAACTCACAACAATATACAAGCAATATTATTTTTTAACGATCGCCTGATCGCCCAATTCGTAGAGATTTTGAATATTCGCCGCGGAAATAGTCATTGTTGAGAACATGCATGGAATTAGTCAAGGTCATTCAGCCATTGTTTTACTATCCAATTACCAATTGATGAATAATGAAGCGTACGTATAAACAGAGATCAAAATCAGAACTGTACCGAAAATATATGCTCTTATTTTTTGTATTCTGTGGTTGATGGCTGTGGTCCATTAGATTTATAATTTGAAGAAAGACATGCGTTCAACTTGTTGTTTAAAGAATTTGTTACTGACATTAATATTCTTTAATAATTCATAACCAAGGAATTACACAACCATTAAACCTAAAAACATGCCTAATTGGCGGTAAACAGAAAATGCACTAAATCATCTTGCCTTCTTTAACATACTCTTTTTTTATTCCTTGAACAATGTCGTCCAAAAGAATGGCCGATTCAGATTTTTTAAGCTTTTGTAAACAAGCATGTTGAACAACGTTAACTATATTGGCCCCTGTAATTTCGTACCTCTGAGAAATATCTTCCAATGAAACCTTATTTTCCAGCTGGATTCCTTTCGGTAAATTATTCTGCCACAGCTTCAGGCGCTCATCATAATTTGGTGTTTTGAACTCAATAATTGATTGAAATCGTCTGGTGAAAGCCGCGTCAATATTGTTTTTAAGATTTGAGGCTAGAATAACTAAGCCTGGATGCGCCTCAATTCGCTGAAGCAAATACGAAACCTCCTGATTAGCATACTTGTCATGAGCATCTTTTACGCTTGTCCTTTTGCCAAATATGGCATCTGCCTCGTCAAAGAATAATATCCAATCCTTATTTGCAGCTTTGTTAAACAAAACGCCAAGGTTCTTCTCCGTTTCACCAATGTACTTCGATACAACCATCGACAAATCGATACGATAAACTGCTCGTTTCGTGTATTTACCCATTAGCATTGCTGTTAGGGTTTTACCCGTGCCCGGCGCGCCATAAAACATAACTCGATATCCCGGCTTTATTATCCCCTTCATTCCCCACTCGTTCAACAAAGTATCGTTGTGCAACAACCAGGTCTCAATTTCTTTGATCTCCTCCAATGTCTTATTCTCCAAAATAAGATCTTCCCAGTTCAATTCAGTGTTAATCTCTTCAGCCGGAAAGTTTGGTCCGAACGTTGGTTTAATAGCTCCTCCAGTGGTCAGAAGTTCTACATACTCCTCATCCAGAATTAATGCTCCACTCATTCGCGGCTCTTCGGGAGGTACAACTCCTAAACTGATAATTCCATCGGCAACTAATCTAGACTCTACGTTAAAATACTTTTTGGCTCTCATTCGTTCATCGACATTATTGCCCGCAAGCACGTAAAGCGCTGTTTCTCCTGTTGGAATAATACCGCGATGGTTTTTCGTTTTTATTCCACCAAATTCCGCGAATTCTCCTCCATTTGGGAATAAATCAGCCATTATGGATCCAAAAAAATCTGGACTTACATGCGGCACTAACGCCAACATTATTAAAACTACCTCACTCTGATCAAAATCTTGACTTGAAAAAAATTGGGTCAAAGGGTCAATCGACTTCCCTGGATCCGGTTCTGGCGGATGAAATGGCTCGATTTTTATTTGATTCCGAATCTGGGTCCGATTAGTTTCTTTTTCTATTCTGTACGATACAACTTGTCTTAACTGTTGAAATAGTTGCTCCATCTGGTATTTTAGGTTTGGGTGCAAAGTTACTTTTGATGACTAACATCCCTGATGCAATCAAATGTAATCATTCATTTTTTCTAATCCATCGCAGGGCAAAGTAAAACAGAGGCAAACTCAAAGCCACTACGGCAAACAAAATGAATACCTGATCCCTAAAAAGCCAATAAGGATCTTCCTGTTCTCGTGCAACCCAATAAACAGGGGCAACAATCAACAATATTAATCCAATTACGATTCCTGTTCGGATCATAAGCCTCGATTTTGAAAAATTCACCACCTTTCGACCATCAGTAATCGTGCTTACTACATTTTCTGAACCCTGATAAAATTTTCCGAATCCAGGAATTCTCCTAATTAAAATACCCGCTTCTTCTTTCCACTTTTTTTCTTCGGAAGTTAGTTGATCGCACCGGCTCAATGTTTCGCTAATCTGTACCAAAACGACTTTCCATTCTGCGAGAAATTCATGCTTTCCTACGGTCAGCTGATTTACTGAATCAAAAGTAGAATTCAAAGCAGTAACATATCCCCCCTCTACTTCTTCCCACTCAGAATCGATTAGGATATATTCATCATTCCAACGAAACTTCCAAAGTGCAGAGAATGAACCACAAATAACCTTAAACTCTTCACTGCCATCTCTTCCGATCCATATGGTTTTCAACATTCGTATTACCGTTCCCGCTATGGCTGGCAAATCGCCCGAATATGAAAAAGCAATTGGAATTTGGTTCCACAAAAGAATACCCCTTTCCCGATTATTTCGCCACGCTTGGTAAAGATGGTTATCAAAGTCTTTCGTAAGCGAACCGATTCGATCCATTGGTTCTAAAAAACCAGCTTGGATATGAAATGATTTAACACGCTCTAAACTTGGAATACCAATCTTCGTTGAAAAAAAGTCTCTTGCGATCAACGTAATCGACGTTGGCAGAACGTTTAAATTTTCATCCTTTTCAGGAGCGAAAATGGCAATTCCGTATTTATAAGAAACCAAGTCCTTTTCGGAAACCACCAAATCGGGATCGACAGCGTCAAAAGCACTCACCAATTCTGCCCAAGTTCGCGATAAAAGGTCATCACCATTGTAAACGACTGAAGAAGGCTTCCGAACTTCAACGGCAGAAAACCGATTGTATTTATTATAGATTAAAACGATTCCAAAATCCTCGTAAGAATCATCTGGGGCCTTACCGTCAGTACGTGCGTGACAATACAACTTCGTATCATGCTCTGACCAAATCTCACGATTCTCCGAACGTCTAGACCCAAACTTGAATTCGCCAACTGACTCGTATGGATTCCACTCAATCTCCATCGTTTCGATACAGCTTTGGTTTACCCATTATTTTTGGCGTAAGGATTTTTATACGGTCTACTATCTTCTGTGCACTTTCCGGCATTACGATTCCAGACCAGCTAATTCCACTGACTACCTGTTCGAAAATCGGCTTCCACTCTGCCATAAACTGATCACGAAAAACAATTAAATCTCCTCTATTATTTAGCGTTTCTGCCAACAAATGATGATTTGTTTTAACCATCCACTCCGATTTAATTTTCAATTTACCATCGCCCCAATGGGCATGCCATGTACTTATAAATACATCGGTAATGAAAGTAAATTCAGTTGATCCTGACTCTTTCTCAATCATTTCTTCGAACCAATCGAGCATCCTTTCAAGATTCTCATAGCATTCGTAGGTATAATGGAACCTAATCGGCAGTTGCTTCCAAAATAAATAGGCCGACTCCGCATTTTCAGGAAAAATTTCGGGCATGATTTCCGAAAAGCTTTGAACCGTTATTCCAACAGAAGTCATCGCCTTTATATGCCCTAACTGAATATAAAATTGATCCTGAAACTCTTTCAGCCCATGTTGGAATTGGTCAATATTTAAATTTGGCTCTGAGATCGCTAGTCTTTTTTGAGGATCGAAAGACAATCAAATATACTTCACAAAGATAGATTCCAGTGCATCCACACGTGCAAAATAAAGTTGCTCACTATATTATTTTAGCAACCATCGAATTATCAATAATTTAAACGACTCAACCAATCCTTTTTTACACTGCTCTAAATGGAAAAAAAAATTACTCACTGCGCAACTAGCACTTTCCTATCCAGTATTTATTTTCTTGATCAGCATTCCTGTTGACACAACGGTTCAGAATAGAAATGTCGTTCTAGAGGTTTTTACAGCCTACCGCAACGATGCCGTATTTTTTGGTCATCAAACCGCCCGACAATTGGCAAAAATATCCGATGCGAGTGCACCCAATTTACATGCATGTAGGCGATTATGCTATTCCTGATATGGAAAACGAAGACGACCTGAGAGTTACAGAGGGGACAGAGGTTTACGAAAGTAGCAATATCGATTTTTTGCCGAGAGGAGGAGTAAACCAAGGAATTGGCGAAAACTGGCCAGGTCATATTGTAACAGATTGGACGGCCAAAACACTAGTGGACCTTCTACCTTTATTCTGGAGACTATAGTTAAGCATGAATTAATATGTTTAAGTGATGGGAACAGGAAAACGTTAT
>JAHDGY010000029.1 GCA_020631555.1 Flavobacteriales bacterium
CAATGAACCAATAATTTTCCAATAGTTGCTCCTGTTTTGGATGAAATACGTTTTTATTCTACGAAATAAAATTCTGATAACAAGCTAAGTACAGAATATAATTTAGGCTAAAAGGCGGATAACTCCGCCTTTTAGGTGTTTTTTAACGATTAAATTAGTTTGTCTTAACAAACTTTGCCGTTGAGAGCATTTTGTCTTCTGAATAGATTGACAATTGATAGGTTCCGTTATCTAAATCTGAGATGTCTATCCTTTGGTAGTTAGTTTTGAAATTTATTGATTTTACTTTCCTTCCAGTTAGGTCTGTAACAACTAGGGTGGTTGCATTTTCTAAACTGGTTCTAATCTCAATGTAAGAAAATGCTGGATTGGGAAATATAACCTGTTCTTGTGTTTTTAAAAGGGTTTCACCCGAAAGAGACTGATGAGAAATGTCATTTGATCCGACGCAAAATTTTACAGAGTGCGATACTTCAAATTTTGGAATAGTAATAATGCCTTTATTAGCTAGGTCAATTTTAACGTAGCCTGGGCTTTTAATTCCGTCTTTGTGCGAGTCGTGAATAGTCAATGTGTATTGTCCTGGTTCTAGTTTCCATTCCCAATTATGTAGTTTTTTGTTTAGTAGTTTGTCCTTTTTTATAGACTTAATGATGTAGCCCTCTTGTTTTAAAGTCCAAAAAGTTTCATAACCGTAGTTATCTGTTTTAATTTCCATTTTGACATTGCCAACTACACATTTTTCATCTGGATTTGTTTCATCTGGATTTGTTTCATCTGGATTTGTTTCATCTGGATTTGGCGTGTTATCATCGTCACCATCTATATTGCCTCCATCTACAAGTTGTTGAGCAGCTTTTACGGCTTCGTCCGCTTTAACTAATCCATGACCAAAGGAGTAATCAAATCCGGCAACTCCCAAATCTTTGGCTGTTGATTTTAAAATCAGATAAACTTGACGACGAGTCAGAGACGGATTAACTGCTAACATTAAAGCTGCAACTCCGGAAACAGCAGGTGCTGCAGCGGAAGTTCCACTGAAATTTGTTCTGTAATCTCCGTTTTTGTTTTTGCCGTTAGCACCAGTTCGATCTGTTGTGTAAACGTTCTTTATAGCGTTGGATGATGGTGCACATACATCAAGACTAACAGACTTATTGCTATACCATGATTTCAGACCATTTCTATCAACGGCTCCTACTGATAATACCATTGGATGATTGGCTGGTGAACGTAACATTTGCTTGCTATCGTTTCCGGCGGAAGCAATTACAATACATCCAAGTCCTCCCCTTCCGTTTTGAGTTACGCTGGTTAAGGCGTTATGAATTGCAGGCATTGTTCTAGATTGGTATTTGCCTCCCCAAGAGCAGTTAATAATTGCAGCCCCATTTTCCATAGCGTGAAAAAAACCTGTTGCAAGATCTGCAGAACTTGCGTAGATATTGCTACTTTCTTTAGTGGCTCTAACTGAAAACATTTTGGCGTTTGGTGCCACACCGGCAACACCTTTGCCATTGTGAGAAGCTCCAATGATACCAGCGCAAGCAATTCCATGGGCCTGATCTAATGTTGAAGGGTATCCTTTACCTCCCCCTACATCAAATCCTAAAGTTGTATCCAAATTAGGTAGATCTGGATGTGGGTCAACACCATCATCGTAAACAGCTACTTTAACAGAATGATCTCCTTTTGTTAGTGCCCAAGCTTCAGGGGCGTTAATGTCGATGTCATTGGCTTGGTGCATTTGAAATTGATGTGAGAACAAAGGGTCATTCGGGATAGAATTAAAGTTTATCTCATGGATGAAATCGGGCTGACTCCATACGGATATCCCTGACTCGTGAATTGCATTACACAATGGGAGTACTTGGTCTAGATCAGAAACTTTTAGGTAGATAGTTTCGAATTCTGTTTTTGTAAATTTAGCAGAGTGATCTTCTAGGATAGAAGACAGTTCGGAGATTGAATGGCCAGACTTTAGTTCCAATAAAACAGTTTCGGTTGGATAGAAGATTGCTCCTCCAGGGATTTTCCAACCAAATGAAACGTGCTTCAGATTCTCAGGGTTTGAGACCAAATTTTCCAAATCTTGGGTAGTTCCAATTTCAGAAGAATTTTCTAATTCTAAAATAATGTTTTCATCAACCAACTCTTGGCTGATGCCGGAATTAATTGAACGAAGACTAGCTTGTTCTCGAGCGGCTGATCGGTCTTGAAACAACAGGATAGCCGTTGATTTGTCTTCTTCAACGATTATTTTCTCTCCGAAGGCCCAATAACCAGAATTTTTCTGGGAGCTGGATTGGGCGCTGAGCTGACAGAGAGGACACAAAAGTGCCGCTGCAACAAGTGCAGACTTGAAATTTAGTTGTAGCATCTTTACAGATAATTTTAATTAAACAATAAACCTTGTTTAGAGTGATAGGAATAGTAAAAATATGCGAGAGTAAAATATGCTGGAGGCCCTTCCAGATTGGTGTTCGCAATGTATTTTAAAGGCAAAGTAAAGTAATTATTAAATTAGTTAACGGTCGTTTTTATCTATTTAAAGGGTGTTTATTTATAAATTGAGGTGTTTGACACGGTAAATGATCCAATTTTCAGAATTAAACTGTCAATTTGATTATTTGAAAATGGGCCTGCATAATCATACTTTTTCTATTCAGTTAATATTGGGTAAAACGACAGTTTTTAGAATGGATTTCGGTTAATTCGTGATAATTGATTCTGGTGATTTATACTTTTGGGGAATGCAGCTATTTTACGATCCAAATATTAGTGGAGTTCAATATGAATTAGGGCCTGAAGAGTCACGGCACATTGTTCAGGTGTTGCGGAAAAAGGTAGGTGACGAATTGATGGTAACGGATGGAAAAGGTTTTAGGTATCATGCGGAAATAGTTGAAGCTGGAAAAAGGTCGTGCCTGTTGAAGGTAAATTCTCGAGAAGAGGTGTTATCCAATTCGAATCATATTCATATCGCCGTAGCGCCGACTAAGAGTATGGATAGGTTAGAGTGGTTCGTAGAAAAGGCTGTTGAAATAGGAGTCGGAGAAATCAGTTTTATATATTGTAATCGTTCGGAACGAAAGAACTTGAAGATCCAACGAGTTGAAAAAATTTTAATCGCGGCAATGAAACAGTCAGGGAGATGTGTGCTTCCAAAAATTAATGATGCGGTAAATCTCGTAAATTGGATTAAGGCAGTAGGCGCAGAAAATAAATTTATTGCACATTGTGTTGATTCGGAGAATAAGCAATTATTGAAAGATCAACCTTTTGAAGATTGCGAACAGACATGTATTCTTATCGGTCCTGAGGGCGACTTTACTCCTCAAGAAATTGAATTAACTGTTAAATATGGATTTCAACCGGTAAGTTTGGGTGAGGCAAGATTACGCACAGAGACAGCAGCATTAGCTGCTTGTCATATCGTAAACCTTATGACTTCTTGAAGAGATTCTTTTACATATCGGGGTTAATCTTGACAGCTAAAATGCTGTGCGGTCAGGTTCTGTCAAAGGATGATTTCGTTCGGTTAGTTCGTGGCGAATCAAAGGGTATGCTTGGTGTTCGAGAAGATCAGAATAACGATACTCTATTTAATAATTACGATATTAATTATCATCGCTTGAGATGGTCTATCGATCCTGAAGTGAGTTACATTAACGGCGCAATTTTTACTAGGTTCCGAGCAACCGAGCAAATGGACTCGATCTTGTTTGAGTTGGACGCAGAAATGAAAATTGATTCGATTTTGTACCACGACCAGTTGATAGGTTTCTCGCATGAAAATACTGATTTATGTGTCATAAAGTTTTCCAATACTATTGTTGCTGGGGCGCTAGATTCCATTGAGGTTTTTTATCAGGGAGCTCCTAAAAGTGGGGGACTTGGAACTTGGAAACAGGATTATTTAAGCGGTACTCACCCGATTGTTTGGACTCTTTCTCAGCCTTTTGGCGCGAAACAGTGGTGGCCCTGTAAACAAACCCTTAACGATAAAATAGATTCTATTGACGTGGAAGTTACTGTTCCACTGGGTAATAGGGCAGCAACTGCCGGAGTTCTCGTAAAGAGCGATACCGTTGGCAATGAAGTTACGCATCACTGGAGACACCGCTATCCGATTGCAACGTACTTAATTGCTGTGGCAGTAATGGATTATTATGCCTATTCTGATTTCGTGGAACTTTCCACTGGCAAGTTGGAGGTGCTCAATTACTTGGCTATCGAAGATACGGCCTATGTGCGACCCCGTTTTGACGAGACGTTGCCAATGCTCGAAATGTATGATTCTCTTTTTGGTCCTTATCCCTTTATGAAGGAAAAATACGGTCATGCATTTTTTACGCGAATTGGGGGGATGGAACACCAAACTATGAGTTTTATGGGGGGAGCACATTTTGAGTTGATTGCCCACGAGTTGGCGCATCAATGGTTTGGAGATAAGGTAACGTGCAAAGGATGGAAAAACATTTGGTTGAACGAGGGTTTTGCTACTTATGTGGCTGGAATTACGGTGGAGGCATTGCGATCTAAAGAAGCTTACATTAATTGGAAATTAGTTGCACTGAAATTTGCAACCAGTCTTCCAGAGGGTTCGGTTTATGTTTACGATGAGGACACAATGAATGTGTCGCGTGTTTTCAGCGGAGCTTTATCCTATAGAAAAGGAGCGGTGGTGATTCGAACATTGCAAAAGGAACTTGGCGATAGTGTTTTTTTTGCAGGAATTCGAAATTATTTGGCTGATCCTCAACTTGCGTTTGGATACGCGGACACTGAAGATTTTAAGCAACACTTGGCTGCTAGTTCGGGTCGGAATTTGGACCAATTTTTCGATGACTTTATTTACGGAAAAGGTTTTCCTTATTATGGAGTTTATTGGTCGCAACAGGATAACCATGTCACGATTAAGCTGGAGCAACAGCAGTCATCCGAAGAAGTCCAGTTTTTTGAAATGAAGGTTCCTGTTTATCTACACGGAAGAGATAGTGATACGTTAATTTGGTTGGAGAATAGGCACGACGAAGAGTTGTTTAAATTGGAATTGCCATTTAAGGTAGTTAGGGTTTCAGTTAACGACGAGGCCGATGTATTAATTGGTCCTAGTTTTGCCGTAAATACTTCCGAGTATTCAGGAAAATTGAAACTTTACCCTAACCCATCGGAAGTGTTGATTACTATGGAATTAGAAAATCCGGTTACCCACATTACCGAAGTTAGAGTGTTAGATTATACGGGTAAGCTTGTTTTGCTGAAAGAGTTGATTGGAGGTATGGATAAAGTGAATGTGGATATATCGTCATTAAGTCAGGGAGGCTACCGGATTAATTGTATAACTAATCATGGGTCAATTCGTGGGGCGTTTGTAAAAATCGACCCTACCAACTAAGCTTCTATTAAAATACCCAGCTTGATGGAATCTATAACATTAGGGTCCAGAAGGGTAGAGGTGTCTCCCAAATCGTGATGATTTCCTTTAGCCAATTTGCGCAAAATCCGACGCATTATCTTGCCTGATCGGGTTTTCGGTAATCCAGAAACAAATTGGATTTTATCTGGTTTTGCAATTGGGCCAATAAATTCAACGACCTTTTCAATGATCTCCTTAGAAAAAAGGTCATTAGATCCAGTTTCACCAGGTTGGGTAATAACAAAGGCATAAATTCCTTGTCCTTTAATATCGTGCGGAAAACCGATAACGGCAGATTCAATCACGTCCGGATGTTCGTTGATTGCATTTTCAATTTCTGCAGTTCCAAATCGGTGGCCGGATACATTAATCACGTCGTCAACACGTCCGGTAATTCTGTAATAGCCATTAATGTCTCGGTTGCATCCATCTCCAGTAAAGTACATCCCCGGATAGGTTTTAAAATAAGTGGACTTGCATCGCTCGTGGTCGCCCCAGGTAGAACGTAACATACTTGGCCAGGGGCGTTTAATACACAAGTTTCCCTCAACTTCATTCTCTGTAAGTTCATTCCCAAGGCTATCAACAATTACCGGTTGAATGCCTGGTAAAGGCAGTGAAGCGTATCCTGGTTTCAGCGGAGTGATTCCAGCCAGTGGTGAGATTAATATTCCGCCCGTTTCAGTTTGCCACCAAGTATCAACAATAGGACATTTTTCTTTGCCAATATTTTTGTGGTACCAATGCCATGCTTCTTCATTGATCGGTTCGCCAACAGATCCTAAAACCTTAAGAGAAGATAAATTGTGGCGATTAACAAAGTCGGTGGAATAGGCTTGAAGTGCCCTAATCGCGGTTGGGGCCGTGTAGAATAGGTTGATTTTATGTTTTTCGCATATTTCCCAAAATCGTCCCGCGTTGGGAAACGTGGGAACACCTTCAAACATTACGGTTGTTGCTCCTGCGAGAAGTGGCCCATAGATAATGTAAGAATGACCAGTAATCCATCCAATATCGGCTGTGCACCAATAGATATCGTCTTCTTCGTATTGAAAAACATTTCTAAACGAATATTCAGCGTAAACCATGTATCCTCCGGAAGAATGCTGGACACCTTTTGGTTTTCCGGTGGAACCGGATGTGTAGAGAATAAAAAGAGGATCTTCGCTATCCATTGATTCGGCGGTAAATTCTGCAGATTGGTTGTCAAAAATTTGTTCCCACCAAAGATCTCTTCCTTCTTTCAGTTGTACAGGAATGCCGCAACGGTTTAGAACAACTGTTCGCTCAACAACTTCACAATGATTTAATGCCGTGTCAACAATCTTCTTAAGTTCAATTGTTTTGGAGCCGCGAAACGCTCCATCGGCCGTAAGTATTATTTTACATGAACAGTCATTAATTCTGTCTGCTAGAGCTTTGGCAGAGAATCCAGCGAATACAACAGAGTGTATTGCGCCAATTCTAGCACATGCCAACGTTGCAAAAGCAAGTTCAGGCACCATTGGCATGTATAAACACACCCGATCACCTTTTTTAACACCCAGATTTCTTAATCCGTTGGCTATTTTACATACTTCGGAATGAACTTCTTTGTAGGTAAAGGTTTTGTGTTGGTCAGATGGGTTGTTTGGCTCCCAGATAATTGCTGGTTTGTTCGCTTGAGTAGTCAAGTGTCGGTCCAAGGCATTTTCCGTAATGTTAAGTTTGCCATTCTCAAACCATCTGGTTTCAGCTTCATTAAAATTGCAGGAAACTACATTAGCCCACTTCCTGTGCCACTCAAATTGTTCCGCTTTTTCCTCCCAGAATTTTTCAGGATTTTCAACACTGGTCTTGTACTCAGTTTTATACTGTTCAAAAGAGTCTATTTTGCGGAGCATGTGAGATTTTTAGCGTTCGTGTGAAAGTACGCAATATCACTGGATTTCGTAATTTGATCTGCTGAATGTTGAAGGTTTTTTTAGATGAATTTCAGGTGAGTCAAATTACAATTCTTCGATTTCAACTAGTTTGATTGGAATATTAATTATTGCTTGATAGTCTTCTCCGGCTTCGAACATGTCTTCGTCTTCTTCTTCGAAGTACCATTCTACGTTAACTGTGGTTTTTCCGGATTCGTTTAGGGATTCGAGTCGTTTAAAAAAGTCCAAAATACACTTGGAAGAACTTGTGTTGAAATATTCCAACATTACGGTCACGTCTGTTTTAAAATAGGGGTGCTCCCGATAATTATCGAACCAAGAGAAAAGTTGTCGATAGAAATCAATTGAATTTTCCGGAATTGATCTTCCTTTCAAAACGAGGACTCCGGTTTCTGCATTGAAGTTAACATATGGTGTTTTTGGGGATCCTTCGAGAACTAATATTTCCATGAGTAAATAGTGTGGTTATCACCTTTTTGAGTGAATGACAAACTAATATACGAATTCCGACCAGCAATGTTTTAATTCTATTTATTTTAAGGTAAGGTGCTGTTTTTAAGTTGTTAATCCGTGAATCTTTGGAGCAAAGACGATTATACCAATGGTTAGCGCAGCAAGACAGAGTAAGAAAACGGCTCCGGCTGAGATATCTTTAATGTTCTTTATAGATGCATGTTCTTCCGGATGGACAAAATCAGCGATTTGTTCAATTGCAGTGTTTAAGGCTTCGGCTCCCAAAACTGACCCAATACACAAGATAACGGCTAACCATTCGTGGTAGGAAATACTGAAACTGTAGGAAAAGCCAAGAACTGTAATTGTGGCGACTATGTGAATAAGGAAGTTTTTCTCACGCAGAAGAAGAGCTATTCCACACAACGCATGCCTTAAGCCAATTTTGAATTTTGTCATGCCGAAAACATTAGAGGTTCACGTAACTTTACGCAAGCTAATTGATTCCGGTGGTCATAAATCTGTTCTGCCAAAAGATTCTACGTTTTGTGTCGTGAATAATTCTAAAACCTTTTGGTATCCTGAATTTAATTAACGTTATTTGCAGACCGAAAAAAATCGGAGTACAAGAATTTTTAAAGTTTTATAAAGATGTCTAGAGTTTGTCAGTTAACCGGAAAAAGAGTGATGGTTGGAAACAATGTGTCTCACTCATTGAGGAGAACGAAAAGGAAATTCTATCCAAATTTAATTACCAAGAAATTCTATATCCCTGAAGAGGATAACTGGATTTCGCTTAAGATATCTACCTCTGCTTTGAAGACAATAAACAGAAAGGGAATTTCTGCTTGTTTGAAAGAAGCTCGGGAGAAAGGATACCTTAAGTAATTATTATACTGGTTTATTATTTCTTCTGGAATTTCATTGGATAGGTTTAAATAATTTATTGCAATGGTGATGATTGAATGGAGTATTGGCCGGAGCTTTAATTTAAATTGATATTCTGTATTTGTTGATTGTTGGGTGAATGAGATTAATATTTATCTTTGCAGCCCTTGTAAATTCGATTCAGATTTAGGAAATGGCAAAGAAAGGAAATAGGGTTCAGGTTATTTTGGAGTGTACAGAGCACAAGGATAGCGGACAACCAGGTACTTCAAGATATATAAGTACTAAGAATAGAAAGAATACCCCTGATAGATTAGAGTTAAAGAAGTACAACCCAATCTTGAAGAAGTACACAGTTCACAAAGAAATTAAATAAGCTATGGCTAAGAAGGTAGTAGCATCGTTACAAAAAGGTGGAGGAAAAAACCACACTAAAGTAATAAAGATGGTAAAGTCACCGAAAACTGGTGCTTACATGTTCAAAGAAGAAATTGTGCTGAACGAGAAAGTTCAGGAGTGGATGAAGAGTTAATCGGAGTTACTTCAACCATGATCAAAAGATGTTTACAAAAGCTTCTTCCTGTTGGAAGAGGCTTTTGTAGTTTATTCATGTTAAATAAAGAATAAATGGGCTGGAAGAGTTTTTTCACCAAAGAGAAAAAGGCTGATTTAGATGAAGGGCTAAAAAAAACTAAGACAAGTTTTTTTAGTAAGCTGGCGCAAACCGTTGCTGGAAGGTCTACGGTTGATGCTTCCGTACTTGATGAATTGGAAGAAGTATTAGTTTCTTCAGACGTTAGCGTTTCCACTACCTTGAAAATAATTGAAAGAATTGAGGCAAGAGTTGCCAAAGATAAATACGTCACCACCAAGCAACTCAATGGGTTGTTGAAGGAAGAAATAAGTGGATTACTTGCTGAAAATGATAATGGAGAGGGAACTACTTTTTCAATACCTGAGCAAAATGAGCCATATGTAATAATGGTAGTTGGAGTTAACGGGGTTGGAAAAACTACTACCATTGGTAAGCTGGCCAATCAATTTAAGAAACAAGGAAAGAAAGTAGTTCTTGGAGCAGCTGATACTTTTAGAGCGGCGGCAGTGGACCAATTAAAAATATGGGGAGAACGAGTTGAAGTGCCTGTGGTAACACAAGGAATGGGCGCGGATCCTGCTTCTGTAGCTTTTGACACTTTAGAGTCGGGGGTGTCTCAAAATGCCGACGTAATCATCATTGATACCGCTGGCAGATTGCACAACAAAATCAATTTGATGAACGAATTGAATAAAATAAAGCGTGTGATGCAAAAAATAATTCCTACCGCTCCACACGATGTTATGTTGGTGTTAGATGGATCTACAGGACAAAATGCGATAGAACAAGCTACTCAATTTACTAAGGCTACAGATGTGACTTCTTTGGCTTTGACAAAGTTGGACGGAACGGCTAAAGGCGGTGTGGTAATTGGCATTTCGGATCAATTCAAAATTCCGGTAAGATACATAGGAGTCGGAGAGGGAATAGATCATTTACAGGTGTTCAATAAGCACGAATTCGTTGACTCTTTGTTCAAGGATTCGGCGTTGAATTAAGAGGCATTGAGTGAAGACAAAGACATTAAAGAAAAATAAGGTCAACGTTGTTACCTTGGGCTGTGCCAAAAATATTTTTGACTCTGAAGTCATGATGGCACAACTAAAGGCCAATAGTTTTGAAGTAGAGCATGAATCTAAAGTTCAAGATTCGGAGATAGTTGTTGTAAATACGTGCGGATTCGTTGAAAACGCAAAACAGGAGTCGATCGATACGATTTTACAGTATGCAGAAGCTAAGAAAAATGGTGCGCTGGATAAATTGTACGTTACAGGTTGCTTGTCCCAACGTTATAAGGATGATCTTGAAAAAGAAATTCCTGAAGTGGATGCCTATTTCGGTACTCGTGAGTTGCCCAAACTTTTGAAGACGCTAAAAGCTGATTATAAGAAAGAACTTATTGGTGAACGGTTGTTGACTACTCCAAGTCACTACGCTTATTTCAAGATAGCTGAGGGATGCGATCGGCCATGTTCTTTTTGTGCTATCCCCCTGATGCGCGGTAAACACCGCTCCACACCAATTGAAGAATTGGTTAAAAATGCAAAAGGTCTTGTTGCTAATGGCGTAAAGGAAATCATTCTTATCGCACAGGACTTAACCTTTTATGGATTAGATCTGTACAAGGAAAGGAGATTGGCTGGTTTGATCGAATCGCTTGCTGATATTGAAGGTTTGGACTGGATCCGATTGCATTACGCATATCCGTCAGGTTTTCCAATGGATGTTATAGAGGTAATGAAAAATCGGCCAAATGTGTGTAATTATTTGGACATGCCATTGCAACATGGTTCTTCTAAAATTTTGAAGGCCATGCGTAGGGGTATCACACGAGAAAAGACCACTGAATTAATCCAATCCATACGGGAAATAAATCCGGAAATTGCGATTCGAACTACGCTTATTACTGGGTATCCGGGGGAGACTGACGCAGACTTTCAGGAAATGTATGATTGGGTTGGCGAAATGCAATTTGACAGATTGGGAGTGTTCCCTTATTCTCACGAAGAGAATACCCATGCTTTCAATTTTGAAGATGATGTAGCACCGGAAGTTAAGCATGAACGCGCTGAAGAAATAATGGATCTTCAATCCGGAATTTCCTATAATTTGAATCAAAAGAAAATAGGACAAGAGTTTAATGTTTTATTTGATAAGGTAGAAGGCGAGTATTTTATTGGTAGAACTGAATACGATTCTCCAGACGTTGATAATGAGGTTCTGGTAAAAATATCAGATTATCAATGTATTAGGTTGGGTGATTTCGCAAGAGTTAAAATAAATTCTGCGGATCACTATGATCTTTATGGAATGGTTGTCGGGTAGTTTTTAGAGGCATTTTCTTTTTTGTTGATTTCTTTTTATTGGTCTAAAGGTTGACTTTTTCTTAGAATATCTGTTCAGAACCACCAATATTTAGTTGTATCAATTTCGAATAGTTCGTTTCTAGCTTTCCAACGAGTATACTTGCTTTAAGAATTTCGCGCATTTCTACATCGCTCAAGAACTTACTATTTGGTTTCCAGTACGATTTATTTAAAATTGGTGTCAACCCATTCTTTCCAGAGACGTTTGGTTGCCTCAACGAGCTCAGTATTGGAGATTTGTTTGTTTTTAATTACTTCTGCTGCAATTTCTTTAGCTTCGTTCGTGTAATCATCATCGGAATCTATTATCGTCACGAGTCGGTCGACTCCAAACTCAAGATATTTGCGATACAGATCTTGGTTCATCTTTTTTCAAACAGGTCAATTAATTGTTTAGCCGCGCGAAATGGACTTACACTGTTGTTGTCCACCATTGATCGGAGCATTTGAAACTCTTTTTGGACGTTCTTATTTTCAAAAAATCGAATTCGAAGTTGTTCATCAATGCTTTGTTGAAGCCAATAATTTGCCTGATCCTTTCTTCTAATTTGCAAATGTTGGTTTGATTTGATAAGCGTGAAAAAGCTAGTGATTATTGACCAAACGTTATCAATTCCTGCACCGGTTAAACCAGAACATGTTTCTACTTTAGGTGTCCATGAATTGGCATTTTGTGGAAATAAATGAAGTGCATTTTGATAGGATGATTTAGCTTGTTTGGTCAGCGTTTTGTTACTGCCGTCGGCTTTGTTAATCAACACCAAATCAGCCATTTCCATGATTCCTCGCTTTATTCCCTGAAGTTCATCTCCAGCACCAGCCAACATCAACAGTAAAAAGCAATCGACCATTGAATGTACTGCAATTTCAGATTGACCAACTCCTACGGTTTCGACCAAAATAATGTCGTAGCCGGCAGCTTCGCAAAGCAACATTGTTTCTCGGGTTTTGGAGGCGACTCCTCCCAGAGTCGTACCTGATGGCGAAGGGCGAATAAACACTTTTTGATGACCCGATAATTTAGGCATTCGGGTTTTGTCTCCAAGAATACTTCCTTTACTAGATGGACTGGTTGGGTCAATAGTCAAAACGGCAACTTTGTAATCTTGTTCAGCTAGAAATAGCCCAAAGGACTCAATAAAGGTGCTTTTGCCAACACCAGGAACTCCAGTTATTCCAATTCTTACGGAATTTCCTGATTTTGGTAGAGCACTTTCAAGAATTTGGGCGCCAAGCGTAGCATGTTTAGCATGATTACTTTCAATCACCGTAATAGCCTGACTCAGAATGGCTGTATTTCCAATTTTGATTCCTTCTACGTACTCCTCAAGAGACAGATTTTTTCTTTTCTGCATTTCAAAAAAAAGTTGAATAAAGATATAGTTTTTGAATGCACATTATTTTTGAGTTAGATTGAAGGAAATGAAGCATATTTGGTGGACTATGGTCAACAGCGAAGTAATAGATTTGGATTTATATGAAACAAATAGATATTGATGTCACAAAAACAGCGCGTTTTTTTGTTTTAGGAGAAGAAGTTGCGAATGTTGAGCGGATAATATTTGTTTTACATGGGTATGCGCAATTAGCAAATTACTTTTTACGAAATTTTGAGCCGCTCGATGATGGCCGGACTTTAATAGTAGCTCCTGAAGGATTACATCGATTTTATTGGAATGGATTTTCTGGAAGAGTGGTTGCATCTTGGATGACGAAAGAGGATCGTCAAATTGACATACAAGATTATGTAAACTATTTGGATCAGGTTGCAATGGAGGTTATTAAACCTTTGCCTGGCAATGTTAACTTACAGGTAATTGGTTTTTCTCAGGGAGCAGCAACGGCTGTGCGCTGGCTTGCATTGGGCAAAACGATAATTAGTCAATTAACCCTTTGGGCGGGAGCTTTTCCTGAAGATATGGAGCATTTTACAAGCAGTGGAATTTTTGAAAACAAGGATGTTAAACTAGTTGTCGGGGATGCAGATCAATTTATTGACGAAGCGATGGTTTTAGCCATGCGAGAACAATTGGATAGCCTAAGCATTGAGCATGAATTAATTCGTTTCAAAGGGAAGCACGAAATTCATGGGCCAACTTTGCTTGAAATTTATAGAAACATGTAATCTATTGTCTTGCGTCTTCGAATAAATTCTTCCAAATAAATTTGATTCCCAAACCAGCAGAAATTCCAATAGCTAAAAGTAAGATTCCAGTTGATGATTGTCCGTAGAGAAAGTATCCAGTACTAAACAAAATGCAATAAACTAGAATACAACCGAGCAACATTCCAATCAAACCAAATTTTAGAGAGCCAATGGTAGAGAATGGAATGGATTGTTTTGTAATGAATGGTTTCCAGCCGATTCGAGAGGGTTTAACCTGCTGGTAAAATGATAAAAGTGTTCCTTTATCTTCAGGTTTTGTTAAAAAAGTTACTGAAAGCCAAGATAGGGTTGTAATGGCAACACCAATCAACATTTCCTCATGTGATTCTAGACGAAACAATTTTGATTCTCCTAGACTATTGTTAATGAAGAAAAATACTGCAACAACAAAGGATATTGCCATTGCTGTAATTTCACTAAAAGCATTTATTCTCCACCAAAACCAACGCAGAATGTAGATTAACCCGGTTCCTGCTCCAATCTGTAAAATTAAATTGAAGCCGGCAGAGGCGCTTTCAATTACCATCGTTAATAAGGTGGCGCAGATCATTAGAATAATGGTTGAAATTCTACCAGCATTAACCATCTCCTTCTCTGTTGCTTTTGGTTTTACAAAGCGCTTATACCAATCATAAACCATGTACGAAGCTCCCCAATTTAAGTGTGTAGAAATGGTAGACATGTACGCTGCAATCAACGATGTAACAACAATTCCTAGTAACCCAGACGGCAGGTGAGTCAGCATTGCTGGATAGGCCATATCATGATTAAGTTGGTGAGAGTCGAAATGAGGAAAGGCGGTAGCCAACGAGGCTAGGTCTGGATAAACTATCAACGAAGCAAGTCCGACAATAATCCATGGCCAAGGCCGTAATGCGTAATGTGCTACATTAAATAAAAGTGTTGCGCCAACAGCATGTCGTTCATCTTTGGCAGCCAACATTCGTTGAGCGATGTAGCCTCCGCCTCCTGGCTCAGCGCCGGGGTACCAAGAAGCCCACCACTGGACAGCCAATGGGATTAGAAGTATGCTGACGAAAGTGGGCCAGTCGTCGGTGGACGGAATCAAATCAGTTTTTGGTACTACATTCGGATGGTTAAGTAGTCCTTCGAGGTTATTGATTTCAGGAAGATCGACAATTACCCAAGCTGCACCTGCAGCACCAATCATTGCTAAAATAAACTGGACGAAATCCGTCAATATTACTCCTTTTAGCCCCCCAAGTGAGCTGTAAATAAGTGTGGTAGTTCCAGCAATTAATACCGTTTCCCAAAAATCTAAACCAAGAAGAATACCGGCAATTTTTACTGCCGCCAAAGTTACATTCGCCATTACAACACAATTGAAAAATAGCCCTAAGTAAATGGCTCGAAAGCCCCTAAGAAAGGATGCAGGTTTTCCGGAATAGCGCAGTTCGTAAAATTCAAGATCTGTAGACAAATTTGAGCGTCGCCAAAGTTTGCTATAAACAAATACGGTTAACATTCCAGTCAACAGGAACGCCCACCAACACCAATTGGAAAATACTCCACCTTGACGAACTAAATCCGTAACTAAATTAGGAGTATCTGCTCCGAAAGTTGTTGCCACCATCGAAATTCCAAGAAGCCACCAAGGCATATTTCTGCCAGAAAGAAAGAAATCGCTAGAAGAGCCGGTCGACTTGCGGTGTACCCAGTAGCCAATAAGTAGTGAAATGGCGAAAAAAGCAATTACAATGCTCCAATCAAGGGTGTTTAACAGCATAGGAATAATTTTCCTAAAGGTAATTGCAAATTGGATGATAATGTCTAAAACAAGTTGTTCTTTTCAACCAGATTATTGTCTAGGGATTATGACCTTGAACTTATTGCGCTTTGAGGAGAATAAATTGTAGCCAAATCAATTGAATAGTAGTGCAAAAAGCTTAAAACTAATTCATTATCTTTGCGGCAGTTTATAGAAAGATGTCAATACAAATCCCTAGCAATCGGAGCGTTAAGAAAGTTGAACCTGCTTCAACTTCGTGGGGTTTTTTACATAAAGATATTTCAATAGGTCCGAGATTTGGTGACAAAAAGAAGGAGCAGTTTTTTTACGATTTGTACAACCTTCTTTCGTCAGGGTTGGAATTAGTTAATGCGATAAGCCTTCTTGATGAAGAAAAACAAAATGGGAAGAATTCCATTTTTGCCGAGATTAATAAGATAATGCTTTCGGGAAAGAGTCTTGCAGAGGCAATCCAAACAACTGGACATTTTTCAGACTTTGAATTCCATTCAATTAGAATTGGAGAACAGACTGGTAAACTGCCAAATGTTCTGGGGCATTTGAAGAACCATTATGAGCGTAAGAACAAGCTGAAACGACAGGTTGTCAATGCGCTTTCATACCCAATGTTAACAGTTTTTGTTTCCATAGGAGTGATGATCTTCTTGTTGCGTTTTTTGGTACCCATGTTTCAAGAAACGCTAAGGGTTTTTGATGCTGAATTGCCTGCTGTTACGCAAATGGTGATTAGAGTTTCGGATTTCATTAGCGACTATTCAATTCCTAGTTTGGTTTTGACAGTCAGTGGAGTATTATTAATCTACTTTCAAAGAAGAGCAAGCTGGTACCGAAAAATGACAGCAAGTTTAGTCGTTAAAATTCCAATCGTTGGATCTTTGGTCAAAAAGGTTGTGGTGGCCAGATTTGCTCAGGCGATGTACCTGTTATTTGAATCGAAGGTGCATTTAATGGAAGGTTTGGATTATACGGTAGGAATGACCGATTTTTTTCCATTCGAACGTTGGATTCCTGAGATGAAGACAAAAATTGGTAGAGGAATGTCTATTTGTCGTGCAATAGAAGAAACTGGTTTTTTCGATAGTCGCACAATTACCATAATTAAAATAGGAGAAGAGGTTAACGATTTAGGAACTTCATTCAAGAATATTGCAGATCAGAATGGTGCATATGTAGAACAAAAAACTAGCACACTCAATACACTATTGGAGCCATTCTTAATCTTATTTGTAGCGGCGGTGATAATTGTAGTCGCCATAGCCATGATCGTTCCAATATTTGAAATGGGCAACCAAATAAAATTTTAATAAAATATTAAATGATTTAAATTTGCTTTTCGAAGAGTTATGAAACAGAAAATAAAAAGAGAGCTAAACCGTAAGGTGCCCGGATTATCGTTATTTGAAGTTCTCATTGCTATTGCCGCAATGGGTGCAATTACAGGTGTTATTTACTATGCTGCTCGACCGGCTATTAACGAGATGAACCTAGTGGAGGCGCGTACTATGTTAGGTACAATTGCCCAGCAGCAGCAAGTTGAACAAATTAGGAGTGGAAAGTACTCCAGAGAGATCAACGTTCTGATGGAAGTTGATCCGGGACAAAAATTCGACTACCAGGTGGTTGAAGCAACAGCTACCACATTTAAGGTCCGAGCCACGGCTAAAGTTGATTACGACAATGATGGCGTTTTGGCCACTTTAGAGGTCGATCAAACAAAGGAGGTAAAGGTAATTTCACAGGACTGATATGAGTTATTTAGTTATCGCGTTGCTGCTTGGTGCGCTCGTGTGGATTGCTGTCAGCGATTTTAGGTCCAGAAGTATTCTTCTTGTTTTATTTCCAGTATTATTTATACTTAGTTTTCTGAAAGGATACATGTTGGATGGCTGGAATATTTTGCCTCAATTTGGTTTGAATTTAATATTCCTTGCGATTATTCTTGGTTCGGTGCGTTTAATGTTTAAGCTGCGCGGCGATGCGGAATTCATGGACGTACAATTTGGTACAGGGGACTTACTAATGCTCGTGGCTATAACACCAATGATGGCCGAATTGGAATATTTGTGGAGTATCACCTTTGCCGCAATCGGAGCTATTCTGGTGTATTATCCAAAGATTAAGAAACAAACTCCGTTTCCAATCCCATTTGCAGGGGTTATGGCGCTGATAGTTGGAGGATTGGTAGTGATGGAGGTCTTCAATTTTCACTTGTTTGCATAGATGTACGCGCTAACAACAGAATTGAAGAGGGTTATTACCTCCGATCAGGCTTGGCATTTTGGGATAATTCCCCTAAATGTAACTGAAGAACAAGTTTCATTTTATTCTTATTCTGAACAGCCTGACGAACTTCGAATTGAACTCGAAATGCTATTCGGTGTAATGGTAAAACTTGAGTTTCGAGACAAGAAATTCGTTGAACAGAATTTATTTAAATACTATCCAAAATCTGACCAAAAAGCTTCGTCATTGGTCACTTCGGATGAATACGATAATGGTTTTTTGAGAAGTGTCATTATTGAAGCTCAAAGCCTTGGGAGTAGTGATATTCATGTAGAAGTTTATAAAGAGCGCGCAAGAATTCGATTACGGATCGACGGTCAGTTGATAGAGAAGCATTCTTTAGATAAGAGTCTCTATAATCAGTTGATCAGTGTAATAAAGTATGAGTCGAAGCTAGATATTGCGGAGAAACGATTACCACAGGATGGCCGAATGTATATTGCCAGTTTGGACGCCGAAATAGAACTGCGTGTTTCAATTCTACCGACCATTGAAGGGGAAAAGGTGGTAATGAGGATTTTGTCTAACGATGCTGAAAACCTGCACCTTGATGACCTTGGTTTTTCCGAAATTGAATTGGCTCGCTTTCGAGAGGGAATAACTAAACCCAACGGTATGGTCTTAATTAGTGGGCCAACCGGGTCTGGTAAAACGACCACACTTTACGCTGCTTTGAAGGAGCTAAACAAAGAACAGCGGAATATAATGACGGTTGAAGATCCGATTGAATACACCCTTGAAGGTATAAATCAGGTGCAGTTGAAAGAGACCATTGGGCTTACTTTTGGCGAGGCACTGAAATCGTTTTTGAGGCAAGACCCTGATGTTATTATGCTAGGTGAGATTCGTGATGAGAGTACCGGTAGTATGGCCATTCGTGCATCATTGACTGGACATTTGGTGTTGTCAACAATTCACACCAATTCGGCATGGGAAATCGTCAACCGCCTTGTGGATATGGGAATTCAACCATTTTTGGTTGGAAGCACTTTGAATTTAGCAATTGCACAGCGTTTGGTTCGGGTGTTGTGTGCAAACTGCTGTACCGAAAAGGATGTGGATCCGCAGCAGTATCCCCTCGGATTTAAACCATTTTATAATGTTGAAAGACAGAAAGTACCCATTGGATGTGAGCGATGTTCTTATACCGGTTATAAGGGAAGAAAGGCTATCTATGAGATTATACCTATCGATAATGAATTTATGCAGGTAATTAAACTAAAAAACGATACTTTTGACCTCCAGCAAGAGTTGATTAAAAGAGAAATTAATACGTTGGTCCATAACGCCTTCGGTCTTTTTTCCAATGGAATAACTTCTTTAGAAGAGATTGTTCCCCTTCTTGCTGGCAGCAGTTTATAAAAAATACGATGAAGTTTATCAGGACTTATTTATTGGTTGTTTTTTGTTTGGCCTTAGGATCGAAGGGAGTGTGCCAAAGTCATGAGGATCGATTGCATACCATTGCAATGGAACTCGAACGACTATCAAAAAAGAGCAAGGGACTACGTAAACATGTGGAATTGAGTGTAAGCAATTCTAATATTCAGGAGTTTATTCGTGGAATTGCCATGACCCACGATCTTAACGTGGCAGTGGCACCAGAAATTAGATATTCCATTACGAACAATTTCGCTGATGCCCAGGTAAAAGATGTATTTATATTTCTCTGTCGGCAGTACAAGTTGGATATTCAGTTTGTTGGAAGTATAATAATGTTCAACAAATTCATTCCGAAACAAGAAGAAAACCAATCACGGGATACAGTAGAAATCCAATATCGGGAATGGAACGACTACATTTCCATGAATTTGATGAAGGATACTTTAGACGATGTGGTAGTGAGTATCACTTCTAAATCCCCTCACAATGTTCTTCTAAGGCCTGAAGCCAAGGGGGTTGTTTTGTCAAAAGTGAAAATTCAAAATAGGCCCTTTCGCGAAGCGATAAGAGTTCTTGCTCAGTCCTGTGGGTTAGAAGCCTATCCTGCAGATTCTTCAGATTCGATGCACTATTGGATTGGAAAAAAGATGGAATTCAAGAAGGTGGCCAGTACAGTTAATACTGATAATCAGAAAAAAACTAGACGCTATCATCCACACCAAAAACAAAGTCGCCAAGCGAACGGTGAAATTCAAGTATCTGAAGAATTTGGTTTACTGACGGTAAGAGCCGTTGACCAGCCGATTAAAGATATTATTGAACAAGTTTCTGAACATACGAAATACAGTTATTTCATGTATAAAGTGCCCACAGGAAAATCGACGCTGAGCATTGAAAATGTATCGTATGAGGAATTCATGAATTACATTTTAACAGGAACCAACTTTACCTACCGAATTGAAAAGGATGTGTTTTTAATTGGTGAGCGAAATCTAGAAACGTTGCGCCAAACAATATTGGTTCGGATGGAGAATAGAAGGGTGGAGCATGTCTTGCAAGCGATTCCTGTGGAATTAAAAAAAGGAGTGGAAATTTCCGAGTTTGTTGAATTGAATGGACTTGTTTTGAGTGGTTCGAGTTTGGCAATTAAAGAAGTGGAGGATTTTATTCGGGCGATTGATCAGGTCGTTCCAATGGTTACCATTGATGTAATTATTGCAGATGTTAGTAATACCCGTTCACTTTCTACCGGACTAAAAATGGGGTTAGGGAATAAGCCTACTGTGCAAACATCGACAGGCTCGGTTGACCAGGATGGTGTGATTATGGACTTGAGCACGGAAGCGATCAACAACTTTGTTTCTGGATTGTCTGGAACTGGATTACTTAATCTTGGAAATGTGTCGCCAAACTTCTATGTACAACTTCGGGCTCTTGAATCTTCGGGAGATATCAAATTAAAGTCGACGCCAACTGTGGCAACACTGAACGGACATGAATCCACATTAAAGGTTGGAAATGAGGAATATTATTTAACTGTTGAAAATCAGGTTTTAAATAATTCAAATATTGGAGGCAATGCTGGAATTACACAGACTCAGCGTTGGAATTCTGTTTCGGCTGATCTTTCTGTTACCATTAAGCCGACAGTTTCGAAAGATGAACAAGTAACGTTAAATGTATCTGTTGAACAGTCCGATTTTACTGCCAGAATTTCAGAGACGGCACCACCAGGAAAGGTGACAAGAAGTTTTGAATCTATGATCCGAGTCAAAAATGGAGATATGGTTTTGCTTGGAGGCTTAGAAGAAAAGAATACTTCAAGCACGGGCTCTGGATTGCCTTTACTTTCTCGAATTCCGATAATCAAATGGTTTTTTGGAAGCAGATTGCGGAAGAAAGATGAGAAGAAGTTGACAATTTTTATTCGACCTACAATTACCTACGAATGATCACGAAAATTGAAAAATTCTTGATGAGTTCTAAAACCGTTGGTCTAGAAGTTCGGTATTCTTCGCCGAAAGAATATAAAGTGCTTGGGTGCAATCTAAAACGTAGTAAGGGCGAACTGTCAATTTATAGCTATGCACAGTTTGATTCCTTGCCTGAAGCGATTCAACCAATAAAAAAATCAACTGCTGTGGCTGTAGCGGTGACAGGTTCAGTGGTCATTACAAAAAAGGTTGATCAAGTAGTTGAATCCAATAGGGAGGCTTTGCAGATGGTATTGCCTGGTGGTAAAGAATCGGATTTTGAAATTCAATTGCATACTACTGATACTGCAACGTTTATTAGCCTTGTTCGAGTGTCGGTGATTAATGATCTGATAGAGGAAGTTCGACAAGCGGGTCTGTCCATCGTACAGTTTATCCTTGGGCCATTTTCTACTGAAGTGTTAATCAATTATTTAAGCAAAGATGATAGAGTAGAATTACCTTGCTATAACTTAGAAGTGGTTAGCGGAGTAATTAATCAAATTGAAAACACCAGTAACAGCAGTGATAAGCTTGTAAATATTGGTGGTCAAGGTCTTGGTTTTCAGTTTCAAATCGCAATGGCTGTTGCTGTCCAGTACTACAGTGGTTTTCCGCAAACTTGCATCCTAAACGATCAGCTAGTAAAAGGTCGAAGAGAATTAAGGTTCTTGAAATTGATTTGGGGGTTAGGGATTGAGTTTGCCCTTTTTGCCCTATTGGCGGGAGTATCTTCGTTTACCCTAAATCGGCACTACGAAAAAGCAAAAGCCGGTTTAGAAAGCAAATCATCTTTTAGTCAGGCTATTTATAAAGAATTGATGCTTAGCAAAACGGAATTGTCTGAGAAAACGGAATTGCTTCAAATAACTGGAATTCAGAAACAAACTCAACTAGCCTTGTACCTTGATAGAATAGCATCTGTTGTGCCAAAGGAAATAGTGCTTTATCAGTTAGAGGTAAATCCACTGACCAGTAGCTTAAAAAACAATAAGAGACCTGGTTTTGACGAGTCGCATATATTGGTGTCAGGAATAGCTGATCGGAGCAAGCATTTAAATGATTTTGTTGAGGCGATCCAAGAATTGGATTGGGCAGAAGAAGTTAGAATTGTAACGTACGACAAACAAAACAGAAGAGATCCAGGTCTCTTTGAAATTTCAATTCAGATTGAGGAATGAGTCAGCAGTTATCAAATAGGGTAGTTTTTTATTTATTCTCCATTCTTGCTGTGGTGTTTGGAGCGTTGATATACAACATTTCGCTAGGTGAAACAATTGCGCTTAAGGAGAATTTCGAAAGTCTACAAGATCAAGTGGCCAACGAACCAGGATATAGCAAAAGCCTTGCTTTAATTAGCGAACAAATTCGTGAAGTGGAAAGTATAATTAGCTCTTCGCGATCTGTTGACGAAACTACTCAACAAAAAATTCTCAATTACATAGAGAAAAGCAAGCACGGAGCAAACCTGGTAGAAGTGCCAGAAGGGGTTTCGTACGGACATGGAATCTATGCAATCGAAACGCATGAAATTGTGTTGCGGGGTACCTACGTTCAGCTGGTGAAGCTTATTAATGATTTTGAGACGGATTTTGGTTTTGCTAAACTTAAATCCGTGGAATTTTTCCGGAATGAAAATTTACGACTAAAAACAACCAGTTTATATGCTAGATTATATTTTCAGAACATTACAAAGTAGGTGGTACATTGGATTTGGTGCAATGCTAATGTTTATAAGCTGTACAGAGGTTTTTGAAACAAATTTATCGAAGGCTTCAGTTAACCTATTAGTGCCGGCCAACAATGACACTGTAGTCACAAATACCAACACGTTTAAGTGGCAGGAGGTTGAGGGCGCCGATAAGTATCATATTCAAATTGTTGCACCTAGTTTCGACCAGATGAGCTCATTTTTGGTTGATTCTTCGATTGACAAGAGCAGTGAGTCATTCACGCTATCTCCAGGAAAGTACCAGTGGAGGGTTAAAGCAACCAATCATGGTTCGCAATCGGATTATTCGTTTCCGCGAAACTTGTTTATTGACACTTCGTCCATTTTGACCACTAAGCAACTGATAATAAGTGTTCCATCAGATCAATTTGCGACCAATAGTACAAACATCGATTTTGAATGGAACCCATTGAATCCAGTAGAGTTTTATCGATTCGAATTGAGAAAGGGAACTGATTGGAATACAGCACAAACGATAAATAATTCTCAGGTTTCGACTAATAAATTTACCATTGTTGATATGAAGGAAGGTGATTACCTCTGGGAAGTACAAGCGCAAAATAACGTACCTTCTATTTCCAAATCATCTGCAAGATTTCGACTGTCTATTGACACTACGCGTCCACTTGTTCCGACACTTACCAGTCCTCAATATGCTGCAAGTCTATCCGATAGTGCAGTGGCCTTAAAGTGGACAAGCAGCGATAATTCGTCAGCACCTGTTCAAACCCAAATTTTTGATTCGGTTTTTGTGGGTATTGATAGTTCTTTTGTCGCTTCAATATACAAAGGGAAAGCCAATGAAGATAAGCATGTTGTTCATTTGAAAAGAAATAAGCTTTACTATTGGTGGATTCGTTCCGCGGACAAAGCAGGAAATGTAGGTGGCCATAGTGCAGCGCGAAAGTTCACTGTAAACTAATTGGTGACGAAACGAAAAAAAAATATCATTGCCTTACTACTCGTTTTGATCGTTTGGTCGGTAACTCTCGGCTGGATGTGGTTTTCTGGAGAATCGGGTGAAATTGTTGCTGCTGTTCCAGCTAATGAGTCTATTCCAGTGGCGATGTCGGTTAAATCAAAGGATCAGGTTCGATTTGAACTTAATCTGAATTATGACGATCCGTTTTTAAAGCGGTTGAAAAGACGTAAGCGTGCCACTTCTGGAAATAAAGCAAAACCTCCGGCTAAGAAGGTTCAAAAGACTAAAGTTGAAGTGCCTAAAATTATTTGGCCGCAGGTTCAGTTTAATGGTGTTATCAAAGCCAAAACGGGTCAATCTACAGTAGCATTGATTACCATCGACGGGCATAGTGTAGTATTGAAAAATGGGGAAGAATTTAAAGGAGTGAAGCTACTCGAGATCGGCAATGGGCAAATTTTATTACAGTATAAAAAGGAAAAAAGAACGATTGTTAAGTGATATGCGCAGTTTAATTATTCTATTGGTGGTTATAACGAATTATTCTATTGGTCAGGTTCATCCGGCAGAACGTCAAACCCAAAATATTTCTTTACGTTTAGATGAATCATCCATTGAAGTTGGGGTATATAGACAACAGGTTAATTTTAGACCGCGACCCGATTGTGAGTACCATTGGTGGCGAGCTCAAGAGATTCATCAAACTTATGGAGGTTATAGCGGCAAGTTACTGCATGGTTCGTATAAAGAATATTACAAAGACAATGCGTTAAAGGCATCGGGACAATTTATCAAGGGGTTGAAGTATGGGGAATGGAAGGAGTGGCATAATAACGGAAAGTTGCGTGCTGTATCCCGTTGGAAAAGAGGAAGGTTGCATGGTATTTTTAAGGAGTTTAGTACTGAGGGTGAGCTCATTAAATCGGTTAAATACAAGCAAGGGGAACAGAGAGAGCCTAGAGTGCGGAAAAACTGGTTTGCGAGAGAGAAAGTGGATCAAAACGTTAAGGAGGACAAGAAAGTGAAGGAATTAACTAATGAGGATAAGAAGAGTTTGACAACACCAGGACTCCAGCCCATTCCCAATGAGTCTAAGTTCAGTCTATTTTTTAGGAAATTGAAGTTCTGGAAAAAAGAACCACAGTTAAAAGAGGATAATCCGTCTAATCAAGATACGACAGGTTCAGTTGACGATCCAAACAGAAGCAAAAAACCGGAATAAGCTTTGGTTTTTGCAAGAAGCATAATGCATTTACGATCTAGTTCGGTTAATGGTGCTGCGACGTATTATGCGATAATCGTGTTGTTGTTAACCACTATCGTTTGCGCGAGTCTGACTACTTTATTTTACTATTCTAAAGTTGAATATCATCATTGCGAAGTAGAACAGAAGTTGTCAAAAAATGTCACTTCTGCTCTTAATCTAATGCGCTCTGACATTTGTCCCGTTCGTGAAAATGAATCAAAATGGGTAGATCTATTTCAGCAGGGAAATGATTCGGTAAAATTGAGTAGAAAATTTTGGGGCTTGTACGAGGCAATAGGAGTAAAGGCTGTTTCGGGTAGTGATTCTAAAGGTGTCGAGGCGTTAGTTGGAGGTGATTCTTGGAAGTATTCTAATCCCGCTCTGTATTTGGTTGATCACAAACGGAAATTGCACGTTGCTGGTAAAACCAAGTTAACCGGCACATGTTTTTTGCCTTCAGCTGATGTGGAACGAGCGTATATTGGAGGCGGAGCGTATACTGGTGAAAACCTTGTATACGGAGCTCTTCGAAAGAGTAAGCGTTTGTTACCGAAAGTTAATGGCAAGTTGAAAAGTAGGTTGGAGCACAGAATGCGTTTGTGGATTCTAGAAGATGATTCACTGGTAAGGATAGCATCCGTTAGAGATACGATTAATCATTCTTTTTCGGCTAAAACTCTGGTTTTATATAGTGATAACAGGATTAACTTGTCATCTAAAAAAATAAGTGGAAACGTAATTATAGTTTCAAAAAGAGAAGTACACGTAGCACAATCGAATGGTTTAGACAATGTCCAAATTTACGCGCCATATATAAATATAGAAGACGGAACAAGGGCAAAAATGCAATTGTTTGCTTCGGATAGTATTGAGGTAGGTAAGGAGGTTAAATTGGATTATCCATCATCAGTATCATTGATTTCCAGTTCTGAAGGAAAATGTGTGATTGGTGAATACACAAAAATCCAAGGAGCGGTATACGTGCATTACACAGGAACTGATTTTAGAAAAAAAAGTCGTGCCCACCTGAAGAAGGGAAGTTCAATTTTAGGAGAGGTATACGTGCACGGTAAATTGGACTTGCAAGGGAACGTGGAGGGATCCGTGTACGCTGATGAAATTTCTTTAAAAACTGCTGCGTCGACCCACGCGAATCACCTTCTAGACGTGCAAATCAATTCGCAACAAGTACCCGAATACTTCGTTAACTCACAGCTTTTTAAAAGTCCCAAAAATATTGTGTCATGGGTAAAGTAGTCAAACGTGTTAAAGGCTCAACCATGATCGAGCCGTTGATTGCCTCGGCAATTGTTGCTGGTGCAATGGCGCTTACAACAATGCTCTTTTTCAATTTAGCAAAGAGGTATAATCTGCCAACAAAAATCAGGGCATCTGAAATGATAGAAGCGTTTATACACGAGGCAGACCCAAAAAGGTTAAGGGATAAGGTTATTGATTGTGATGAATTTGTTATTGAATTTGAAGTAAGTAAATACAGAAATAGTCGTGAGCTCCTGCACGTTTTGGTTAACGTTAAAGGTCTGGATGGCAAAACCTTATTTCTCGATGAAAGGATTGTTTGGAATGAAGCGCGTTAATGGTTTTGCAATAATCGATACACTAATGGGGCTTACATTGACTGCCATGGTCGTGTCTACAGGGTATTTAGTGATGACCAATTCTGTTAAAGTCAACAAAGCTACAATGGTAATTACGAATCAGGTTTCTAGCTATTCGGCGTTCAAGTTGAGGTGGAGTGAGGATTTTCAAGAAGCCCATCATATTTTTAAATCGGATCAGGGCGTTTTATTACAAATGCAGGACGGAAGTTCAGTTCAATATATAATTTCTGAAAATGACACTATTGTTAGATCTACTGAAAAGGAGGAGGTTAAACTGCCCTTTGTAGCCAATGGGTTACGCGTCAAAAGATTGTCTGAGGGCGATTTGGTCCATCGCATAGCATTTGAGTTTAGCGCAAAAGGAGTGAGTTACAGTTTAAAATCCACAAAACAGTATTCGGCGCAGCAAAGGCTTAGCCATGACCAGAATCAAGAAAATAACTTAAATCAATACAACTAAATAGTCGCTCCTTATAAACTAGTTTTAGCCCCTTATTCGACCTAATAGAGGACCAAATAGATTTTGGGGTTTAAACTTTAGGCTGTATTTGTTGGCTGTTTGGTGGTTAGAAGTGAATTTTGGAAAATAGAACCCCTTGTGTTGGTAATTTTTCAGGGGGCTTGTGTCTTTTGAAAGGTTCATCAATTTATTTTTGGAGGTCAATTTTGACGAATACGTTTAGCCTGATAAAAGCTACTAGATTTGACAAGTGCCATTTGTATTTTGCAGTTGCTTTATATCTCGGAAAAACACTTCAACTTCCCAACGGCATTTGTACAGCAGTCCGATTGTTTGAGCAGCTCAGTTAAAATTAAGTAAGCGTCCGGTGTAGTACATTTGAAAGATTACGTTTTTTTTACAGGTAGGAGTTGTTGTAGCTTATTGGCCTTGTGTTGTGGTATTTTTTCAAGAGTTTGTGTAATCCATTCTTGTGGATTGACTCGGTTAAGTTTGCACGTTCCAAAGAAGGAGTACATCATTGCTGCGTTTTGAGCAGCTTTGTGACTTCCGGCAAAGAGGTAGTTTTTTCTGCCGATGGCTACCGGTCTGATGGTATTTTCAATAGGGTTGTTGTCCATGAGGTATTCACCATTTTCTGTGTAGCGCACCAGTCTTTCCCAAAGATTTAGGGTGTATGCTATTGCTTTTCCAATGCTACTTTTGGCTGGCACTTGGATAATCTCGTCTTGTAACCATTGGTTCATTTCATGGAGAATTGGCATCGCTTGAGTTTGTCGAGCTTCTTGGATCTGACTAGTGCTAAAATTTTGCTCTCGTATTTTAGCCTCAATAGCGTAAAGTTGTTGCATTTTTAGCAGCATCCACTCAGCCCTGGCTTTATCGTTATCTAAAGCTTTTTCAAAATACCTACGTGCATGTGCCATGCATGCCAGAAGTTTAACCGGCTTTTGGTTTTTACCGTCAAGACTGTTGTATCCCGCATACCCATCAGTTTGCAGAGTTCCAGTAAAATTTTCCAAAAAATGAGTAGGATTTTTTCCTGATCTGGTAGGCTGATAATCAAATACCACTAGTTTGGCTCTAGGAGCGTGGTAAACCCAATGATAGCCTGTGTGGTTTGCTTTTGGCTTGTGAGAGTCTTGCACCTTTATTGGCGTTTGGTCTGCTTGAAGATACTGCTGGCAAAGCAAGGCTTTAACCAGACAATCGTACAAGGGCCTGAGCAGTTCACATGTCGCATTGAACCAGTCATTAATTGTTGAAGAACTGATCTTTATACCATTTCTCTTGAAGATTTCTATTTGCCGATAATACGGCAGATGATCTACCCATTTGCTTACCTGTAAGCGACTCAATAAACTAGCTCCAGCATTACTTCTTGGAAGTGGTAAACATGGAAGTTCAGCGATAACAACTCCACTGTTTTGGTCCAAATCACCCACATCACCCAAGGCGTATTTAGGACGAACGATTCGTCTTACAAATATTTTCATTGGAGCAACTTCCAATACTTCGGTAATTTCTTCTCCTATTTTTTTACTCCCAGCAGGTAGGTCTTGTGGTTCTATAATCTCTTGTACTCTGGGGAGATCCGCGGGAATTTCAGTTCTTATGGGTTTGCTTTTTGCTGTAGGTTTGGAAGGCTTAC
>JAHDGY010000119.1 GCA_020631555.1 Flavobacteriales bacterium
AGCCCTTAGCCGAGAGTTCATTATTTAGTTGTTCAAAAATTTGCGATTTATCCATGTTGAGCGATTAAGATTATAGACAAAGTTAATCAAATAGAGCTAAAAGCTCATTCTTGTCTAGCGATTTAAGCACATTATCATCTGTACGGATAATATCCTGCGCCAGTGTTTTTTTCTTTTCTTGTAATTTAAGAATTTTCTCTTCGATAGAATCCTTACAAATGAGTTTGTAAGCAAAAACCTGTTTGTCCTGGCCGATACGGTGCGTACGATCAATCGCCTGCGCTTCGACTGCTGGATTCCACCAGGGATCGAGAATGTATACGTAATCGGCTTTGGTAAGATTCATTCCGGTATTACCGGCTTTAATACTGATGAGGAAAATCTGGATATCATCGCGATTCATAAACTTATCTACTTCTTCCTGCCGCTTTACAGTGGATCCGTCGAGGTAAGCGTATTTGATGCCGCGTTTATCCAGTTCTTTTCGTACGATTGCCAGGAGACTGGTAAATTGCGAAAAAACCAGGGCACTGTGGTGATCCAGTTCTTCGGTTAAGTTTTGGAGAAGAATATTGATCTTAACAGAGTCTGCATTAGCACCGGTAAACGAGTCATTTAGTAGTAAGGGAGAGTTACACATCTGGCGAAGTCTCAGGAGTCCATCTAGCATTTTAAATTTCGATTTTGCGACACCTTTTGCTTCGACTTCTGCTTCGATATCCTGTTTGATTTGCTCTTTGAGTTTGTTATATAATTTTCGTTGGGTAGTCCCCATGTCGCAATAAATAATAGACTCTGTTTTTTCAGGAAGGTCTTTTGCGACTTGTTCTTTCGTTCGGCGTAAAACGAAAGGATGGATCAAACGGCGGAGTAGTTCTGCAGCTTCGGTATCACCGTGGTTATCAATAGGGACAGCAAAGTCCTGTCGGAAACGATTCTGAGTGCCCAATAATCCGGGAGAAGTAAAACTCAATTGTGCATAAAGATCGAGGGTGTTATTTTCGATTGGGGTACCAGTCATGGCAATCTTATTACGAGATTGCAAAAGCCTCATAGCTTTATAGCGTCTGGAGCCCGTATTTTTGATAGCCTGGGATTCGTCGAGGATGATGTAATCAAACTTAAAAGGTTTGAGCATTTCGATATCAGCTGCAGCGGTATCATAAGTTGTAATGATGACCTTATACTCCAGTAAGGTTTGAAGTTTTTTGGCCCTTCCTTGCCCATGGTGAATAATGTATGTTAGGTCCGGGCAAAATTTATCGAGTTCTGCTGCCCAGTTGTGTAAGAGTGAGCGCGGTACAACGACGAGTGAGGGATCAGCGTTTTCCCGATTGTTATCAGGGCGATCAGCGAGTAAACAAATAACCTGTAGCGTTTTTCCTAATCCCATATCATCGGCAAGGATACCACCAAAACCTGATTCATCGAGAAATTTTAGCCACGCGAATCCATGTTTTTGATAAGGACGAAGGTCGGCTTTAATATTTTTTGGAACTGTATATTTTTTATTAGTATCATAGTTGGTGAGCTTACGTTTTTTCTCCTGAAGTTCTTTGACAATTTTTTTATCGTCAATATCCTCAAACAAGTCATCCACCACATTAAAACGATATTTGGAGATTTTAATATCTTCTTTATCGATATCGGCAACTGCCAGGATTTTACGAGCCTGTTCCAACCATTCTTCGGGAAGGATACCCAGCGAACCGTCCTTGAGGGTGACAAAAGATTCTTTGTTGCGGAGTGCCCTGATCCAGTCAGCTGGCTTAACGACTTCTTTACCGAAAGAAACCCCCATATCTACTTCGAACCAGTCTATACCAGATTTGACATGAGAGAAAGCATTCGCGCGGTGTTTGCTATACTTAAACTTACTCAGTTGCTTTTGTCCGAGCACCTTGATACCGGCAGCTTCGCAAGCTTCGTTAAAACGAGCGAACCAATAATTATTCAGAAGCTCTTTGACCTCCAGAAAAACATAGTCCTGCACTTGAATCTCCTTATCAAAATCAGGATGCGATTGACGAATAAAATCAACTAAAAACGTACGATCAGTATCATCCATCCTCAATACCTGATTATCCTGAATCAGGTAATCTTCTTCATCAAAAGCATTGAAGCTGTATTCGCCATACTTCAGACGGGGTTCAAAAAGTACAAAATTCCCCACTTCACGGAGAAGTACCTGGTAGATCGGATCAGTAAGAGTGGTGCCCTCCAGGAGAATACCGGGCTCGATATCGATATTAAAGTAAGGGCGAAACCCCTCAACTAGTCGGGTGATATTTTGTTGATCTGCCCGTGTAATAATCATGGTATCGCTCTCTTTAAACATACGGGCCAGGTTAGCGAACTGGTGATTAGGATGAAGATATGCTTCCGAATCAGTCGCACTAAAAACTTCGTTTGTAAAGGTCAGTTTAGTATTTTCAATACGTTTGCCCTGATGCGTAATCTGACACCTGAAATGGAGCAGGCCATCTTCTCGGAAGAGAGACAGTTTAGCCTGTAAAGGCTCGGGCTGGAAGCTGACAATTTTCAAATCTGGATTACGGATAGTGTCATAGTCCGGATTTTCGTGATAAGTAAACTGATAGATTTCGTTGAGTTCCTCTAGATGATCTTCCAGTATTTTTTGCACTTTAGTAAACCGTAGTTCCGGATCCGGTTCCTCTACAGCGAAAAATAAAGCTTTAGCAATTCGCTGATGTACTGGCGGTAGGTCCCTTGGTAGTTGCTCAACTTTTCTGCCTGAGGATTGAATCCCCTCTTTAGTCTTTAAGCCTTTACCGCTAACAAAACGAATACCGATGTGTTCGTCGTCATAGTAATAGCCATCGAACCAAAGGAAAGCATGTTTTTTGGTTCGACCTTCTTCCAGGCGTTGCAATTCATGTTGAGCCAGTTTTTTACGATTGGATTTAGTAGTGTCCAGTAAGCCCTGCAAGTTATTTACCCAACGACTATCAACGACATTAGGATGTTTGGAGATGACTTTTAGGCCATTACTACTGAGTATTAGTTCAAAATACTTATCAAAAGCATCGGCAGAAACGTTCATTTCTTTAGCAGCGTTTTCGATTAGGTTGGCGTAGCTAAACTCTGGTGAAAGGAAGCCCAGATTTTTCAAGAAATCGGCAGCTGTATTTAAAATCATTGCCTGATGCCTGCAAAGTTGAGTCGTTTTTTTATTACAACTTAGACATTTTATAAGGATCCTTTTTTCATCTCTTTTAAGTCGGATGGAACTTTCATTACTTCTGTAGCTATAGTTATAGTCATTTTTAATCGCCAGTTCAATTTCCTCAGGAGAGATAAATTTAGTCTCCAGTTTATCTCCCCAATCCAAACGTTGTATCCGGATACCTTTGGTTAACAAATTAAGGTCCCCTCTGATGCGATCGCTATTGAGGACCAGCTGGCGGAATTCGCTGCTTTTATTACCGCTGATGCTTGGGACTTTAAATGATGCAGAGTTGGTTTTCGCAGCAGTAGTTGTTTTGGGAAGCTTGACATTCAACTGATCGAGTAGGTAATAGATCATGGCGGCGATATGCTTACAGCCATGCTCTTCACAACTACACATAGCAGAAAAGGCACGACCATTTTTCAAGATAGCAGGCTCATGAATCCAGTCATCTTGATGATCTTCGACTTCAGCTACAACTTCATTAGGTCCATTCTCGATGTCGATTACTGCACCGGATTTAAAAAGCTGAAGCCCTGCTTTCCGTCTCTGGGAGTTGAACTGACCTTTTAAGATTTGTTGCAGGATATCTGCATTTAGCTTCATTGCGAAATGTTGTTTTCTCTATGTTAAAGCAATATTAGTGATTGTGCTTACAGATCTTACAAGTTCGTACATTTTTAGTACGGATGAAAATTTTGAATGTAGATTTTCAGGAGAGAAAGAATAGGTAAGAGGATAAATTCAAGGATTGCGGTAGTGGAGCAGCCTAAGGTTCCGCAAAGACTTTGGAAAGGTCTATTTTTAGTTTCTTTAAAACGATGCTGGAAACTTCGTCTTCATCGGTATAAGGAGTGGTACCGATGTATTTACCTGCTTGGTTCAGTTGATAACTGATTAAAAAAGAATGTTCCGGGTCAACCAGCCAGTATTCGGAGATACCTGCTTCCTGGTAGATCAGAAGCTTATCTTTCATTTCTTTTTTGGTATTGCCAGGAGAGAGAATTTCAATAACTAGATCAGGAGCACCATTGCAGCCTTGTTCGTCCAGTTTGGCAGGATCACAAATTACGCAAAGGTCAGGTTGGACAACAGTGTCTATCTTCCCTTTTTTCTGTTGTGATTTTGGCAGCGGTAACCTGACATCGAAGGGCGCAGAAAAAACCTGGCAGTGAGAATTTTCAAGATAATTTCCTATAACTAAGAAAAACTTACCTGAAATCCGTTGGTGACGGACATTTGGCGCCGGAGACATTTTATGAATATAGCCCTTCATCAACTCTACCCTTTCCTTAAATTTCCAGGAAAGATAGTCTACGTAAGTGTAGCGTTTCGATAAGTCCAGTTGATTTATATCGGTAATCATGATACCTTGGTATTACTATTTTGATATATTCAAAAGTATGGAAAATTTAGGGCTTTTGCTAGTTTTTGCCCTCGCCCACCCCCTTGCTCCTGAAAGGGGAACCGCGGCCAGCAAGGTAAAACTGGAATTTTCTCTGTGTTCTTCACACCTCTGCAAAACATAAAATAATCAAGCTATCGCCCAGTCTTTGGTCTTCACCTTCTCATAGACCATACGAATACCTTCTTCCAAACCAATCTTTGCCTGCCAGCCCGCCGCTTTTAGTTTTGAGACATCCATTAACTTAC
>JAHDGY010000030.1 GCA_020631555.1 Flavobacteriales bacterium
TTAATAAACTTAACTTTATAAAATAACTGTCCGAACAAACTAGACCACTACATACAGCCTAAATTTTAAACCCCAAAATTATTTAGGACAGCATTGTACTCAATTCTTCCATTATTTTGTCAATAGAGGTTTAATTACTTTCAAAAAGTAGGCACTAGAAATTTAACGGATCAAACCGGTTTATTAAATCTGGAACAACTTAGCCTTCAATTGTAAATATTATTGAATCCGTTATCGGTAGAGTGGCTTTAGATATTTATGGCGACGCAACGGCAATTAAAAAAGGCAATCCTTCAGATTGCCTTTTTTTGTTTAAATCAAAAATTATTATTGCTTACAAAGCCTTGGTCCAGCCTGAAGTCCAGTCGTTATTTGCATCAACTGCTCCTCGGAAAGTTCCAGCTTCGAACCAGCTATTTCCTAATGACGTTGGATCGAAAGCATTTGTAGCATCAACCCCAACGTAACCAGTTAGACTAGATGATCCTATGGTTGTGGTATTACTTGGATCATTTTCAAAAGGATTAGTTGGATTACCAGGTTTTCCCTCACTTTCTCCAGCCTGCTTGGACTTTGTGTAAACAAAGGGATTAATGTTGTCTATTACACAGTTTAAAACTGATATTCCTCCACTTTCCATATTTTCCAACGTCACATCATGTTCAACCTGAACACCTCTCTTAGGGAAACCTGTGATAATAGCGTTATACAATTTGACTTTTGTACCTTCTCTAAATTTAACCGCTTGTTTACCTGTATTATTTGCACCTACAATAGTTACATTAGAAAGTGTTGGGTTAGACATTGGGAGTGCTTTATTATCGTTTCCTTGATTATCCGCTTCTATACCTCTGTCGCCAGCTCCAGGCATTTGCTGTACAACCCAAAACTGTCCATTTCCAGACCATCCGTGCGTCCAGTCAAATGAATCATCACTATTTCCTGTAGAAACCGCATACTTTACGCTAACCGTTCCTCCGAAGAATTCAATTCCATCGTCCGCTCCTTTATAGGCTTGAATGTGATGAACAGTGGTTCCACTTCCAACGCCATTAAAAGAAAATCCATTCAATTCGTTGTCAACACCCAAGTTTTTACCAGCGTACTCAACCCGAACATAAGTAAGAACACCTGAATTATCCGCGTCATTTGTACCGCCATAAGTTCCGGTATTACCCTCACCCTGGGCAGTAGCCCCCGTATTAATTTTTGCTTTTCCATTGATGATGATTCCACCCCAGTCACCAGCTTTTGGTGAAGCAGCAGAAGAGGTAAATACAATTGGCTTATCGGAAGTACCTGCTGCGTTTATCTTTCCACCTTGCTGAATGGCCAAGAATGGAGTTCCAATAGCTTCAGCATAAATCATTGTACCAGCTTCAATTTTTAAGGTCGCACCATCAAGAACTTTCACCCCTCCAGACAGCATCCAGTTATTAGCCGCTGTAAACGTAAAATCTTTATCGAAAGAACCAGAAACTACCTGGTATTCATTTCCATCAATGGATTTTTTAACAACAGTAAAGGAAGGATAAATACAAGTTCCGTTGTCCTTTTTAGCTTCTGCATCGTAGTTTGTAGCCTTTGAATCCGTACAGCCTTCTTTTTCTTTTGTACAAGAAGTGCTAAGCAATGCTAATCCTGCAAACATGAATGCCCCAACAGTAATGTTTGCTCTTTTTGTCATTTTCATTTTTTACGAGTTTCCGTTTTAGTTTCACAAGCAAAGAAAATCGCTTTCTATTATCCGTACGTTTCTAGTCGTTTATTAATTCTTTATTGCAATATGAAGTTTATGTTAAGCCACAAAAAAACAACTGATAATATGCGTGTTGAAATAAAAAACACAAAACTCACTATTTACTTATCTATATTATTGCATTGTGAGTTAACATTGGACTCTAATCAGAAAGAAGCTAAAAATCAATATTGAAGACAACCTAGGCCACCCGCTGGCACAGTTCCGGGAAGACTATACAACTCCAAAAAATTATTTATAAACCTCAGAAACTAGTTGTCGGTTTTAATCTAAACTGGGCAAAACAAAAAATCCGCTGCGGTTTCCTCACAGCGGATCAATATCTTATTATGTTATTCTGAATTTACAGAAACTTATACCCAACACTAAATCCAAAATTGATACCTCTTCTATAAGAGTTCAACTCCCTTTCTCCAGCTTCGGTATCCTGAACAACTCTAATTTCTTGATTGATTAAGTTTCTACCAGAAAATCCTACCGTCCATCTGTCGTTTACTTCGGCCTTAACCACCAAGTTCAACATATTCACCGGCATTTCATAAATATCACCTAATCCATAAATTCCAGATGATTGAATTCGCTTACCGTAGATATTGTAAGCCAATCCTACTGTTGCCTTTAATTGATCAGACAATCGCTTTTCATAACTCAAGTCGAAGTTGATCAAGTACGGCGAAGCTCCTTGCAACGCTCTGCTGCTATTTGTTTGAACTGTAGAAGCATTACCATCTTTAACACCAGCCAGTTTAACCTGAGAATAGATGTAAGACAAGTTGGTTCCAACCGTTAAATCTCTAAGAACTGGTGTACCTTGAAACAAGGTATCCAACTTCTTTCGAACCTCCAATTCAACTCCAGCAACCACTCCTTCTTCCGCATTATCGAATGATTGTCTCTGACCACTAGCCGAAGCAAGCATTACCCTTTCAATCGGATTTTTAAGCAACTTACCAAATCCAGTAATAGCGATAAGCTCTCCTGACCTTGGGTAGATCTCATACCTTAAATCAGCATTGTAGTTAGCTCCATTTACAAGGTCAGGATTTCCAAATGAAATTAATCCTGCAAAATATTCTGTGTATTCGAACAGCGCCATTTCCTTAAACCCAGGTCTTGAGATTGTTTTACTTGCAGAAAGTCTTGCAATATGCTTATCGCTAAAAGTATATTTCGCAACCAAAGAAGGAAGAAAGTTAAGCGTATCCACTCCTCCAGCCACCAATCTATATGGTTGATTTTGATCTCGGTAAAGTATTCTTTGCATTCCATTTTCGGCACGAACACCAGCATAAATATTCAATTTCTTACCGATGTTTACATCTGTTGCAACATAAGCTGCCATTACATCCAAGTCAGCATTATTTTCAGATGCCGCATCCGCCCCCTCTTTGATGAAGAAATTTCCTTGGCTTAATGTCTGCTCGTTGATGTACTGATCTGGACTGTTTGGATCTACGCCATTCAGATTTGCATTATTCACTCCATGGATATCGTAGTTAAATTGCTGGTAGTCGAAATACCTATCCTTAATTCTACACTGTCCACCTGTTAAAACAGTCCAAGTTGGCGTGTAATCTCCGAACTCGTCTTTCGATCGATTGATTACATATTTTAAATCTACTCGACCAGCAATTTCAGACTCTCTAACCATACTGTAAAACCGGTGGTTTTCAGTAATATCATCATCGTTTAGTTGATATACATCTTTACTGTGCAACCAAATCAATTGTCTTCGATCTGGTTCTTGACTAGTACCTTTATTTGAAGAAACCACCCAAGTAATTGGCAATCTTTCATCTAGCAAGTTATGCTTTCCTTTTACTTGATGAGTAGCCAATTTATTTTGCTTGAAAGTCATCCTTCGGGCAAATATATCGATATCCATCTGGTTGTTATGACCTTTCATCTCCATTACCTCATCGCTAGAAGTGTTAACGAATAAGAAATTATAACCTATAGAATGATTTTCATTGATGTCTAAATGCAAATTAGCAAGTGCTGAAGAATTAGTGTTAAATCCAAAGTTTTCAAATTTATAATTCCATAGAGCCGTTCCTTGCTTATTGAAGTTTCTTAAATATCCGTTTTTATAAGTGCTACCCGTACTGTGCATCCCCATTACAACAACGCCAAGCTTCATTTCATCACCAAATCGCTTCAAGTTAAACTTGTTTCCTGCAAGAAGGTTAATGGATGTGTTTGGCAATGCCTTTATAATTTGCGGCGAAAAGTTGTTTTTAAAGTTAGCTGAAGTTCCATCTACACTACTATTGTAATTGTCTAAATTTCCAAGCTGACCAATTTCAGATGGAATTTGTCGCGATCCATCATCATAACCTAAAAAATCTAAGCTACCACCATCATAAGTCTTGAAATCTCTAAACGTGCTTTGAGTATTCACTCCTGTTCCGATCTTTACGTTGATGGTAGCAGAATCAGGATAATTGATCGTTCTGATATCAATAGCACCACCGGAAAAATCTCCATAAAGATCTGGTGTAAATGCCTTCGCTACACTCAAACTACTTACAACGTTGGTTGGAAAAATATCTAATGAAATTACCTTTTTATCAGGATCTAAAGATGCAATCGGAAGTCCATTCAAATAAGCAGAATTGTACCGATCTCCCATACCTCGAACGAAAATATGCTTGGACCCCACAAGTGACACTCCAGAGACTTTTGTCAGTCCTGCAGCCACATCGCTAGATCCTGTTTTACTTAACTCTTTAGAACCGATGTTGCTTTCTACTCCCGTTGCATTCTTTCTTTCTACAAGTTGCATCGCTTCGCTCTCTCGAACAACACGACCTACAACCTCTACCTCATCAATCATCGTTTCGGCAGTGTTCAGACTAAAGTTTCTTTCAACTGACGCGTCTGCCTTAACCAATACCGACACAGTATCGGCAAGATATCCCATGCTCCTTACCACAAAATTGTACTTTCCAGCAGGAAGAGAGATATGATACAAACCGTCTAAATCAGCGGTAGTTCCTTTGGCTGCTTCGATCACCCAAATACTGGCAAATCCAACAGGCATACTTGCGTCATCACCTTCAAGGATCTTACCCTTCACTACTCCGTTCTGAGCTATTAAACCACTTACCCAAGTGGTTAAAAACATAACAGCCAGACATCTTAAAATCTTATTCATTTCCGTAAACTTAGATGATGCAAAAGTCCGATCGTTTTGCTACTATTTAGTTAAGCATGCTTTATTGGTATGTTAATCTTGTGTTAACTCACCAACTCAAAACACCTCAGCTTCAACACTTATTTATACTTCAACACAATTAATCAAAATAACTGAAAGCCAGTGCATAAAAGACTTTCCGTTCATTCTTAACTTATGCTTAACGTAAAGACCCCACTGCTATAACATTCCCTTCACACCTTGCGCCCTTACTCTTAACCCCATACTATGGATAAAATACTCATCGTCGACGACGAACCAGATATTCGAGAAATGGTTTCCTATAATTTGGAGAAGGAAGGTTTTATGGTTTTTACAGCGGAAAATGGCCTAATAGGCCTAGAGATGGCGAAAAAAGAGAACCCCGATCTTATTATTCTCGATGTAATGATGCCCGAAATGGATGGCATGGAGGTTTGTCAAGAACTTCGTGAACAGCCCAAATTTGCTGACACCGTTATCACCTTTCTTTCAGCACGAAGCGAGGACTATTCGCAAATTGCAGGATTCGAATCTGGTGCCGACGAGTACTTTTTAAAACCAATTCGACCTAAACTTCTTGTTACCAAAATAAAAGCACTTTTAAAACGAAAAAATAAATCTGTTGTTGGCGAATCTCTGGTCAGTCTAGGTTGCATATCCGTAGATAAAGACAAACGTGTTGTACATAAAGGAGAAAACCGAATTGAACTGCCAAAAAAGGAGTACGAGTTGCTAATGATGCTAGGATCTAAAAGTGGTAAAGTTTTTTCCCGAGAAAATATTTACCAAACTCTTTGGAAGCAGGATCTTCATGTAGGCCACCGCACGATAGATGTACATATAAGAAAACTAAGAGAGAAACTTGGTGACGACTGTATCCGAACCATAAAAGGTGTTGGCTACAAGTACAACGAATTTTGTTGTTAATCGCCTTCTGTTCTTCTCAAATTTGGTAGTGTCCAGATTATTTTCAGCGCAAGCTGCTACAAAACCAATTGTGTCCTTTGCAAAATGCTTGGTGTGACCCAACAGGAAATGCTTGGAAAATGGAACGGTGAGATCATAATACAAATATGAGAATTGCTTCGCCAACATAAAAATAACTTCTTGCGATCCTTCCGCCTTTAAAAGAACCCCGGTCTCAAATAAGTAAACCCTTACAAACCAGATTGACCTTTTCGATTTACAAAAAGCTTGTAAACACAGGGAATTACCAACAGATTTAAGAAAGTAGAAGTCAACAAACCGCCCAAAATAACAACCGCCATTGGCGCCTGAATTTCATTACCGGGTTCAGAGCCCTTCAATACCAGCGGAATTAATGCCAACATAGTGGTCAGGGCTGTCATTAAAATGGGTGACAACCTACCGGCAGAACCTTCCAATATACGCTCATTCAATCCAGAAATTTTCGATTGCAAACTTTCGTAATTAGAAACAAGCAAAATACCGTTTCGCGTAGCAATTCCGAACAAACTAATAAACCCTATGGTACTGGCAATGGATACGATACCTGTCGTAAAGTAAATCGTAAAAACGCCACCCAATAAAGCTAACGGCAAATTAAATAATACAATCAGTGATAAGGACAATTGATTAAACTCTAGGAACAACAACAGCAAAATCACCAAAATCGAAAGAACGGAAACCATAATTAGCATCTGAGTTGCCTTCTGCTCATTTTCAAATTGACCACCGTATTCAATATGGTAGCCATCTGGTAAATTAAGTTTTTTGGCCAACTCCGACCTAATCTCGTCAACAGCACCCTTGAGATCTCTATCGCCAATATTGGCCGATACAACGATTTTTCTTCTGGTGTTTTCTTTATTAATCGTGTGCGCCGTGCTTTTCGAAGACACTTCTGCAATATCCCCCAGTAAAATTGTTTTACCGGACTCAAGACTCAATGAAGCCATTCTAATTTCTTCAATAGAGCTTCTGTAATCCAATGGATAGCGGACCGTTAGGTCAAACTTTCTTTTTCCTTCATAAACCTCGGAAACTTTTTCTCCGGCAAAAGCAACATCTACAAATTCAGCAAATTGTTCGACGCTTATTCCGTTCATCGCCAACAACCTCCGATTAGGTTCAAGCCTTATTTGAGGAACTTCAATTTGTTGCTCCAATGTTACATCTTCAATCCCATTTACAGAGTTCATCAACACTTCCGCCTGCTCTCCAAGCCTGAACAATTGAGACAGGTTGTCCCCAAATATTTTGACAGCAATATTTGCCCTTGTGCCAGAGATCATGTGATCAATTCTATGCCCCATGGGCATACCAATAATCACACTAACTCCAGAAACGGTGTTCAATTTGTTCCGCAATTCTCGCAAAAACTCTGACTTACTACGTTCCTTCAATTGAAATGGAACTTCCATTTCGGAACCGTTTACACCCTGGCCGTGCTCGTCCAATTCACCTCGACCAGTTCTGCGGACAACCTTATCAATTTCTGGCATGTCCAGCAAAATATTTTCAATAACCCGCCCAATTTCATTCGACTCCTCCAAGGACATTGACGGCGGACCGGTACATAAAATTACTAATGCACCTTCGTTAAATGCTGGCAAAAAACTTCTGCCCAAACCCAATGCCACCCAAATACTAATTAAAACGGCAATCAGAGTTGTTCCCAAAACCAATTTTGGAACGTTTAGTATGCGACGTAATATCCCTGTATAGAAACCTCTAAGCTTCTGCTCCACTTTGGTCATTTCCTTATCTGCTTGCGACTTGAGCAAATAAGTACACAAAACCGGCGTAATCGTTACCGCCACTAGTAAAGAAGTTAAAACCGAACTTATAAACGCAATTCCCAAAGGCTTTAGCAACCTGCCTTCAATTCCAGAAAGAAAAAACAAAGGCAAAAACGCGACGATAACAATCAATGTTGCGATGATAATGGAACTACGAATTTCCATACTTGCATTAAAAACCACTTTGATAATTGTGTCTTTATTCGCTTTTCTAGAATTTTCCCGTAATCTTTTGTAAACGTTCTCGACATCAATAATAGCATCATCCACCAAGGCACCTACAGCAATGGCCATTCCACCTAAACTCATTGTGTTTATAGTGTATCCAAAATACTTCAATATCAAAAAGCTAGTAATCATTGATAGTGGAATGGCCAGCAAGGAAATCACCGTTGTTCGCCAATTCAGGAGGAAGATGAACAAAACAATTATCACAAACCCGGCCCCTTCCAAAAGGGTTTCCTTCAAGTTTTTAACCGAAGCCCCTATAAAGTCGGCCTGACGAAAAATAGTAGCGTCGATACGTAAACCCTGCGGCAAATTTGTTTCCAACTCATGAAGTCGTTCTTCTATTATATTAGTAAGTTCCAAGGTATTTGCAGTAGGCTGTTTAATTACAGTCAAAAGAACCGCAGGCTCAGCATTTTTAGCTCCGTCTCCTACTTTGTCTTTGAACCCAATTCTAACTTCTGCAACATCTCCAATTGTTACTGGAGAATTTCCAATTCTTTTAATAATTCCTTCGCTAATATCCTCCAACACATGAACTCTTCCTGTCCCCTTAATTACATATTGATTTCCAAACCGATTTACCACACCACCTGTGGCATTTTTATTACATGCCTTTACTGCCTGTTCCAATTCGTGTAAAGTCACGGAATAATAATCCAGCTTACCCGGATTAGCAATCACTTGATATTGTTTAAATTCCCCCCCAACCGTAACCACATTAGCAACGCCTTCCACCGATTTCAGAATCGGACGAATTTCCCAATCTGCAACCGTTCGTAATTCCATTGGAGAGAGAAAGTTTTCGTCACTTGAATCAAGTTCACAATTCAATGCCACCAGCATTATTTCTCCCATAATTGAGGAAATCGGAGCCATTGTTGGAGCTCCTACACCGAATGGCAACTGCTCACTAATTTGAGGTATCTTTTCCGAGACAATTTGTCGTGCCCTGTAAATATCTACCCCCCACTCAAATTCCACCCAAACTTTAGAAATCCCTGCCTGCGAAGAGGAACGAATTCTCCGGACATTTGGTGAACCATTTAAACCGGTTTCAATTTGAAAGGTAACCAAACGTTCAACCTCCTCTGCCTCCATTCCGTGGGCCTCCGTTATCACAGTTACAGTTGGTGCGGTCAAATCAGGAAATACATCTATTTCCATAGATCCGATGCTAATCCCTCCAACCAACAACAGAGTTAAAGCAGCTATTAAAACTAGCAACCTATTGTTTAACGATGTATTAAGAATCCATGTCAACATAACTTTCTATTAATGCGTATGTGCAGGAATTTTACCACCTAGCTTGGCCATTTTGACCTGATAAGCTCCGTTAACAACCACTCGTTCTCCTTCTTCAACACCATTCAAAATTTCTACGTTGATTCCATCATTTTTACCAATTTCCACCGGCCGCAATGCATAAGCCTCACCTTCCAATTGCACCAGAAGAGAATACTGTCCATAATCCTCCATAATAGCTTCACTTGGGACTACAACCGACGATGTACCTTTACCAAATAAAAGCGATACATCAACATAGCTTCCGACAATAAAATTTGAAGTGTTTGGAACAGAAAATATCACCTCCAATTTGGGGTTGTCTGACGAGACATGCTTACTACATGAAATTAATTTTCCTCCTAAATCATCCAGTCGATATGTTTGATCATTTAACCGAAAAACAGCCGTTGTAATTTTGTTAATTTTGCTTTGAAATGTTTGTCCAACGTATGCCTTAAGAAAAAGTTCTTTGTTAGCCGAAACTGCCAATAAACGCTGCCCTTGACCGACAAAAGACCCTATTTCTAAGCTAATATCAGTTATATAGCCCGATTTAGGGCTTACAATTTTTACCCCTCCCTGACGATAGTTTTTAGCAATAACATCATACTCATTCCGAGCCAATTCAAATTCCATCTTAGCAGCTTCTAATTGCTTTTTAGAAATGCCCTGACTGGCCAACAAAGTTTTCTTTCTTTTGTAATCCAATTTGGCCTTTTCCAACCTAGTAGCTGCCGCCTGATAGCGTTGCGAAAGGTTACCATCCACAGTTTGCCCTCCAACAATGGTAAGCAAAGGCTGCCCTTTTCGAATCTGTTTTCCTCTAAATAATTTGGTATCACAAACTACAATTCCTTGAACGGGGCTGGATACTAACGCATGATCATCCGTTGCCCCATCAAGTCTTCCTCCAGCTTTAACCCTGTCGAAAATAGTGTCAACCCTTGCTATTACCACGCTAAACTTAGTAGCCCACGATTGCGCTTTATCAAATTGTACAGTTTCTGAACCGATGTCATCTTGAAGTTTATTTGCAGCCCGGTAAGCATTTTTTTTATCCGACCAAACTTTAAACTCAAAATCAGATTGTTCAACTTTATCTTGCCTTGAAATTTTGTATCTCAACCTATACGAACCAGAGTCTAATTTTACCTGATGAGTATACCTGCCAGGCGTAATAGGATCAATATTGCCATTCTCAATAATAGCCCCTGATTTCTCCACCTCGAATTTCACCTTCCCATCCAATGCTTTGTAGTTGGTTAGGTCGGTTACCAATAATTCCAATTCAACTTTTTTTCCATGATAAGCCGGATGATATTTAAGAAAAGACTCCATGGTCGTCGTCCAGTTAGTCTGTTGAACCATCAACGGGGCCCCATGAGAACCATGACTATGCCCGTGCTCCCCCTCTCTGCAACCCAACAACCCAAAACACACTATAATAATTAGCTTCCTCATAGTTTGTATATTAATAATTCAGCCTTAGCTAATTCAAGATCCTTTTCCACTTCTAATGCTTCTAACTGGGCTTCATAATAAAATGCCATTTCATTTAAATAATCTAGATATGTAATTTCCCCTGTAACTAGCAGTTGATCAAGAATTGTGAGACTCTCCGAATCAGCCAAAACAGTATTGAATTCATCTAAGGTTTTGAGGTGGTTTAAATATTCATCGTATTTCTGGTGCAAATGAAAATGATGTTCATTTGCATGGTCTTCGATCAGCGCTTTCTGATGAACGATACCTGCCTTGGCCAAACTAACCTTGTTTCTATTGGCCCAGAGTGAAATATTAAATCCAACATGAGCACCATTAAACGTTTGTCCTAAGACAGATTGATAATGATATCCCAATTCAAACTTTGGTAACGTTTGGGCTTTAACCAAACCTAGTAACGATTCTGCTGCCGTTAATTGTAGCTCGAGAACTTTCAATCCAGGATCAACTTTTTCAATACTACCTACAACTTCTTCAAATAAGGGGATGAACTCTCCCGTATATGATGTTGCCACAAGTTTAACATCAATTCCACCATTTAATTCGGACAAATGGTTGTTGTTAATATTGATTTGGGCGAGAACCTTACTCAACTCCGCCTTTCTCCTTGCCCGGTTCAATTTAGCTTTATTGACATCCAACACCGAAAATTCTCCGGCATTCAACCCATTAGACAAGATTTGAAGGTTTTTCGCAGCCTGACCAATTCGAAGCTCTAAAATCTCTTTGGCCTTATTGAGATAAACACCATGAATGCACAGGTTCTGAGCTTTAATCAGAATTTCAAGCCGCTTCCTAGAGTATTCCATTTCAGCAACCTGCTCTTTATCTTTCCTTACTTCTCTGCGTTTTCCATAAACTGTGGGAAATTCAAATTCTTGCACAGCGGTAAAGTCAAATTGATCCCCCCCCTCAACGGGTCTCCCAATCATATAATCTGCCTCCAATACAGGATCTGGAAGCGTTAAACCTGTGTTCAATCGTAAGACTTCCTGTTCAAGACCAACCCTAGCGGCCTTAAGAGATTTGTTGTTAAACTCAATCGAGTCTAGTAATACGTTTATTTCGTGTTGCCCAAAAAGATATGCTCCACAAATACTCATAACCATGAGCAAGCAGAATTTTCTCATCGTCAATGATTTTGAATTGAATAAAAATTTTGAAATGCCTTTGAATCGGCCGGAATCCAGATTAAATGATGAATGGTGGTCCGCGCCAACTAAATTGGGCAAGATAACCAGCTCTTGATCTTTGGCTAATGTGGGCAAATTGAGGGACTCGATAGTTAAAACTGCTAAATTTTTCCGAAATAGAAACCCTATCCGAATTGTCAAACTGATTTGGAATCTCATTCAGCCAATCAACAAACCGATCCGACGCCACTATTAAACGTGAATTTATCCTGGTCTTTGCACTTCTTGACAAAAAAGCAAATCCACCATGCTCCACACTAAAGTTTCCTCGATCTGAACAATGCAACAAATGCGCTATAATATCAAACAGATCTGAATGCCCGTGCCTACTATGGTCGTTTAACTGATTTTCAAAATGATGGTGGTGGTGACCAGTCGAATGGTGGTGGTGACTCGAATGAGCCTGATGCAAATGAGAAATAGAATGACAATGCCCTTCATTCACGTGGTGGTGTTGAAACACCAAACCCAACACTACAAAACTGTAAATCAGGGTTAAAAAAATGGCTATAGAACTGCGTTTGTCCACGATTTAAATATAGATTAATTTAAGCAAACAACTTAAGATTCAGATAATAATCCAATTTGTACGAAGATTATCGTACACGGTTTATCGAGATGTAAAGTTTTCTTTCGAGTTCCTTAATTCGGTTCATATCTCTTCCGCTTGATACAAAACTTAATGAAACACCTCGCCTACCAGCCCTCGCAGTCCTCCCACTTCTGTGAGTATAATATTCATCATGCTCTGGTAGATCGTAATGCACAACATAATTCAAAGCATCAATATCAATTCCCCGCGCTACCATATCTGTGGCTATTAGCGTTTGAAAATTATCTTTTTTGAACGAACGTAACACTTTATCTCTCTCTCGCTGACCAAGATCACCATGTAACGCTGCTACCTTTTTGCCTTTGGCTAATAATTTCTGTTCAAGCTCTTGGGTTCCGGCTTTAGTTCTGCAGAAAACCAAACCTCTATTCTTACCCTGAACTTTAAGAAATTGCTGCAATGTGGCCAACTTACTATATTGATCACATTGCACATATTGATGGTCAATATTCTTGTTTACAACACTCTTTTTACTTACCGTAACCTTTTCTGCATCGCTTCGAAGAAACTCGCGAATAATGAGCTGAACATCTTTACCAATAGTGGCCGAAAACAACCAAGTTTGACGTCTGTTATTAGCTGCAAATAGAATTTTATCTAGTTGCTTTCTGAACCCCATACTCAACATCTCGTCAGCCTCATCAAGCACAACAGTATCTACTCGATCCAAGTTTACTGCCCCACGTTCCATTACATCAATTAACCGACCAGGGGTGGCAACTATGATATGTGTAGGCCTTTTCAACCTGTCTAACTGGATTTGAATCTGCTCACCTCCATAAACAGCCTCCGTAAAAATTTTTTCCCCGTACTTTGTAAACTTAAATAGCTGCTTGGCAATCTGCTGACAAAGTTCACGAGTTGGACAAAGAATGACCGCTTGTACAACTTTATCCTGCAAATTAACGGATCGCAATAACGGGAGCCCAAAAGCGGCGGTTTTTCCGGTGCCTGTTTGGGCCTGCGCAACCAAATCGCAGTGGCCTGAGTTAAGGATAGGAAGAACCTGTTCTTGAACTGGTGTGGGAGTATTAATATTTATTTCAGACAACGCCTTTATGTACGTTTTCTCTACTCCAAGGCGCACGAAATCACTCATAATACTATTTCAATTGAAAAACCTCCAGGAAACAATCCTGAAGCAACGGGTTTTTACCCTAACAAATTTAAGCCTCCTTCAGAAGATCTCTGTACTCCTTTAAATCCTCTCGGTTAACCTTATTTTGAGCATCATACATTAAATCAAGAAGGTATTTCATACTTTCAACCCTTCCCTCATCATCTAATTCTGGCTTTAACTCGTCGGTCGACTCATACCCTTCAACTTCCTCATCATCAGGAATTGGAATATTAAAAGTACCGTTAGATTCTAAGTGCTCATAAGTAAGCCTGATCACCTTAGTTAAGGTAGGGTCCTGCTCAGCTAAAGCAAAAGTTCTAAGCTCTTTAAAACCGGGAATCAAATCTTCTGCCTTTATACCAGATTCCACCACCTGCTTTTGAAGCCGATTAATTAATTGTTTACCCTCTATGCTGATCATTATATTTTCATTTTCCACAAAAATAACAACTACAGCTTATGTCGGTACCTATAGCTGGAAAAATTACCAATCACCAGCAACCCAATTTTATTTTGTCAATTACCCCACTGAACAACCATAAAATTAATTTTGTGGCCATTAAATCAACAATAAATTCAATTGGCATTTGCCCGACAAATTGTTGCTATCGATTGTTTACCTTGCGTAACGAGTTGACAAAGCCCCATTAAATTGTTATGAAAATTGCGTTTGCATTTGTGGCACTACTTGTTTCCATTAGTCTTTCGGCTCAGAATACAATTTATAGCATTAAATACGAAGGCCTTAAGAGAACTAAAACGGATTATTTAGATAACTTTTTGAGCATTAAAATCGGAGACGAAATTGACTCCATTGCAATTCAAAACGACGCCCAAGCTCTTAACAACTTAAGTATCCTTTTAACTTGTTCCGCGAAAATCTCTCCAACTGGAGATGTCGTATTTGTTTGCGAAGAGTTTTTTCCAATTTCTCCTACATTTAGTTTCGGCAAAATAAAAGAACTGTTTCAAGTTCGTGCAGGAATTGGCGATTGGAATATATTCGGACGGGCCATAGAATGCGTCGGGTTTTACCAGTATTATCAAGGACACTCTTTCGGTTTGCGCTTCGTACAACCATTTATTAAAGGCACCAAATGGGGCTTTGGATTGAATTTTCAAAACTTGGTCACTTTAGAGCCAATAAATATTCAAGACACTAGAATAGATTACATCTTTAGAAATCAACGATACGAAGTTACCGGACGTTATCAGTTTCAAATTGATAATACTATTGAATTTGGCGGAGGTTATTTTAGTGAAATGTGGCGTGAATCTCGAGAAACAACAGAAGAAAACATATACGGACCATACAAACATTTCAAAGAGAAAATTAACTTACGTGCGCGTTATCGTCTGTCTAAAATGAAATTTGGACCGGCTCAGCAAGAAGGAATGCTAACCGATTTGTACGTTGACGGCTTTTACAGACTGAATGAAAGAAGTACTAACAAAAAGCACAGCAACCCAGATCCTTTATTAAATCAGGACAAAATATTCCTTCAGTTTTATAACGACTTTTTACTTTTTAAGCGACTTGGGGCACGGCACAATTTCGGATCCCGAATACGGGTTGGGGCATCTACCAACAATGCCTATCCTTTTTCTCCATTTGCACTCGACAGTTTTCTTAATATTCGCGGAGTTGGTAATAGGGTTAAACGGGGAACAGGTATGCTAGTTTTCAATACGGATTATCGCTTTTTATTTGCTGAAAATAGATGGGGAGCCGGACAACTAGTGGCATTTATGGATATTGGGCAATGGAGACTTCCAAACTACTCGTGGCAAAACTTTTTCATGCCCGAAAACCGACATGCATACTACGGTGTTGGAATTCGACTTTCTTATAAACCAATTCTCAACGCAATATTTCGTATTGATTACGCGATCAACGTTGATGATTTCAATAATCGCTCTTTTGTATTTGGTGTTGGCCAGTATTTTTGACGCCTTAATTCCTTAACTTATCTCAAAAAAATAAGGATTTAGGGGGATTTATGCTAAATTCGGAGCAATGAACTGACCTAATTATGAGCTCCAAAAAATATGTTGATCATCAACTAACCGATAAACACGTGCACCCAAATCACCAAATGTATGCCGATCAACTCGAGCAGGCAGTTCAGGAGAATCAGGTAGATACTAAGAGTGAAAGTACACCAAAAGACAAAACACCTCCTCTTGGACAAGGAGTAAGAAAACTCACCCTAAAAGACCAAGCGCCTGATTGCGAGATTTATATCAACGAACCTATTTACGAATTCAAGTCGATTGTCGCCAATAAACGGGTAGCAGACATAGGTTGCGGATATGGACGAAATAAAGCAATCGTAGAATCCGTGGGGGGAGAATGGGTTGGAATAGAACCATTTGAAGGAGGTGCTCATACGGTTGTTGCCAGTGCAGAAGACTTACCCTTCGAAGATGAATCTTTCGATGTAGTGGTAATGGATGCTGTATTGGAACATATTCCTAATGTAGGAAAAGCGTTTTCCGAAGTTGGAAGAATTTTAAAACCCAATGGGGTGTTTATTGGATATGTGGCATTTATGGAATGCTTCCACGAAATTTCTTATTCGCACCTGAGCTTTAAAGCTTTAGAACATTATTCCAACATTAATGGAATGAAATTAGAAAAACTTAGTGGAGGTGGACTCTTTGGAATCGATTACCACATGAGAGTTTTGTTATTTCCATTGCCTTTTAAGCTGACTCGGAAATTTCTAGCAAAAGGAATTCGATTTACGTTCCGTATGAAAGCCAAACTGGCTTATTTAGGTCTAAAGTATAAGAGAAAAATGAATAGCTCTGAAGCCAAAGAATTATCCGATTTGTACTACAAAGTGGAATGCTTACGGCAATCCAATGGTTTCTCACACGTAATCAGAAAATTATAGATCGACGGTAGTGTATCCGGTTTATATCCTTCGTGCTTTTGCATAAAATGAAGTTTTGCCCGGATTCCAGGGATCCTTGTAGGAAGATTTAAATAATAGCTCGGCTATATAAGCGTATGTCCTAACAATTCTCAAGAAATACCCTGTGTAGATTGCTGAAAGGGGCACATAAATAACTTGACCCAACCAGGATTCTCGAAAGCTAGTTCTAAACGGAGCAAAAAATATGAGTTTAAAATAATTTGCTAGTGTATACAAAATCAGATTCATGAGAATAATAGTCCCCAGCATATTTGAGAAATTAATCATCATGTCGACGATATAGAGATACCATTTCACGTTAAGTATCAAATTGAACGTAACATTCTCGACAAAAGACAAAAACAAAGGAATTTGAAAAGCTTTGTTCGGAACAAATACATCCTTGTGCTTCCTCACCCTAAAACGAATTAAGGACTTATCCCATCGTCTTCTTTGTTTGGCCAGTTTTCTAAAGGTGTTGGGAACCGAAGTAACACATAATGCATCGGGAGCAAAACGAACCTGGTAACCAAGTTTTCTAATTTTCACAGTAATATCTCCGTCCAATCCAGGACCAATATCCCATCCACCAAGCCTATCCAGAATATCTCGTCGGAAGGCGCCAAAGGCTCCAGAAACAATACGATAGATCCCCAATTCTGAGGTAACAACCCTACCCGATCCAATTACGTTTTGATATTCGATAGATTGCAGACTTGTCGCCAAGCTCTCTGATTCATTACGCACCTGGACATTTCCACCAACTGCACCAATATTTGGCTCAAAGTAAAAAGGAACAAGAATTTTCTCGATTGCATCATTTGAATAAGAACAATCTGCATCGAGATGAACAACTATATCTCCTTTTGAGTAACGAAATGCTAAATTGGCCCCGGAAGCTTTACCTCCCCGAACATAGTTTCGAATAAAAAGGTCTATGAAACCATTTTTTGATAAGGTGTTACATATCTTTTCAGTTTCATCGTCAGAACCGTCGTCAATAACAATAAGTTCAAAATTCCTGTAAGTCTGATTTTGTAAAGATTTGGCTAACTTATAAATATGCTTCCCTTCATTTTTACCTGGAACAATAATGGAAACAAACGGAGCTTCTTGAAATAATCTGAAGGTAGCTTCTTGATATTTATCCCTATCTCGCCGTCGACGATACTTCCATCGCCAAAGAACCACATATTCAAGGGTTACGAATCTCGTCAACTCAAAAATGAAGAAATACCAATAAATTCTAAAAGCTTTCTCCCAAGTTAAACTATTCCAATACGTTACAAAATCCATTCAACAACCGAGACATTCCCTAATTTGCATTGTGCAATTCATTCAAGTGCCATTGTGCATTTTTGCCTCCGGTAAGCAGTTGCGATCTAGTATCTATTTCTACCCCCCCATTTGGGAACCGATCCTCAAACAACCTATTGAACAATAATTTCAAACTTCGCAAAGTATTCAATGCCTCTTGTAAACTTATTTCATTTTGAAGTAGTAATAAGTTTTCCGCACGTTCGAAGCAAATCATATCCGCACGTCCGGCGGATGATTTAACCAATTCTACAAGCTCGGTCATCAATTTGTATGCACCATTTTCCCCTAGCTGATTATACACTTGATTTACATTGTGTAGATTAATGATTCCCAGACAACTTTTAGCAGAACCTAGTAAACTCGCACGCTCCACCTCCATATTTAATATGGTACTAAAGGTTGTCAAATCAACAGCTCCATGCACAACATCAGTATCTATTTCCGAATTGCTATATCCATTCATGGCCACATGCAGGCCCTTTTTAGTTATTGTGTAACTCTTGATTTCTGTTGGTTGCAACTGCTCTGTTGGAACTGTAGTTTCACAAGAATAACAACTCGCATGAACTGGTGTATTTTGCTGAATTTGACCACAACTTTGACAAGTATGAACTACAGAAGGCTTATCGTAATCAACGCCAATATGATGCAATAGCTTATCGCATTTTGGACATTGCAAATCTCCACTACCGTCCGAATCAAAATCTTTCATCGGGCCGATATAAGCACATGGAAAATGATGTACAACGTCATCAGCATGCAAATGTGTGGAACTACATTTCGAACAAACCTCTCGATAGTTTAAAAATCCACTCGAACAACTTGGACAAATGTAAACTCTATCTTGAAAGGATCCATCCAAGAGCCCTTCTTCCTCCATCAAGTTCAGAATTTGATATTGCGTACCTTCCTCTTCGCGGAGAAAATTAATGGACAACATTGGATACACATATCCAGTAATAGATTCCTTATTCAAAACAGGATTAATCTCCTCTAAGGATCTTGTATAAGCAAAGCCTAATAATTTATTTACCAACTGGCCTTCAAACGTGCTTGGCAACCTTGCATCCAGTTTCATCTTACGTGAATGAATTCTTCTAACGACATCTGCAATTCCGTCGATATGACTCTCCGACACCAGACTGCCATCCACTAATCCCTTTACCATTGGGTCGTTAATTAATGAACCTGATCCAATAATAAACAGTGGTTTTAAATGAATTTCACTGCTACTCCAAGATCGGAAACGTTTAACTTTTTCCTTTATCAAGTCGACATTCTGAGACGAAATAATTACAGCATCGTAATCCGATAAATTGAATACATCAATGGGGTCTAAATTATCCCATAAATAGAACCGTAATTCATGATGGCACCAAACTTTGTCTGATTTCAAACCTGTTTCAGCCGGCTTCTTCAATTTTACATTCATTGCTACCACTTACTTTTGGTGATTTTTACTCCCATTTTATAGAACACCCTCCACTTTTCTAACTCGCGCTCATTAGTAGGGTAAATATCTACCCCAAGTGTTCTTTGCACTGGTTCGTGTCTATTTTGAAATTCTGCCGATTGCCGAAAAGTAGATGGATAAAACCTCCCGATTACTCCCCCACTTTTGGTTCCATCTGGATAAGTAATCGTTACAAGATCTCCTTCGGCAAGATATTTTAAGTACTCTTGATCGAAAAAGGCCTTTACGTACACATCGTTCATCTTTTGCAGCATCATTATCGGTTCTGTTTTCAGAGCGATTTCATGTTCTTCTTTGTAGACTTTAGTTACCGTACCTGCCATTGGCGCTATGTAGTACTGTTTCCCAAAATCCGATGATACCTGAGTACCTTGATCAGGAGGTGTTGGTTCGTCATTTTCAATCCGATTCAAGTAGGAATAGAGAAAACCATTTTCGGATTTCAACTTTTGAACTTTCACTTTCTTGTCCGACAAAACATTATGCAGAGCGGATAAGCGTGAACGCGGTGCCAAATCGAGAGCAATCTCGTTCTGAAGTTTCAATACCTTAGTTTCTAAAGAATTGATTTCTGCATCTATAGAACCACGCTCTAAATCGTTAAGAGCAATTTGCTTACGAACGTTAACTGATTCTTTAGTAAACCAATTCAAGTTTCCTGAATGACTAACCAAAATTTCCTTGTTCGCAAGATCGGCAGATCGGCGATCGACATAACTAAACAACGTGTCCCCCTCGCGTATGTACTGACCTTCTTGAGCGAACCACTCTTGCATCTTTACGTCTGCTGGAATTCTGACCGATATTTTCTCGAAAAGCACATGTCCATTCGCGTTAATGAACATCAAATTATACAAACCCAACCAACCAAAATAAGCCACCAAACCAGCCAGAACTATTAGGTAAATTGTGCGGTCCCAATTTACCTTCTTGGTCGTCTTCTGTTCTTCCATTACCTGAAAGACTGAAGAACTCTTATTGAAATTAATGTTCCTCATTTCCTAAATTTTGCTTCATCACAAGCCTGCTCTAGCGGTAATTCATTGTTCCTCTATCCAACTCTATCAAACTTTCCAGATCGTGATAAACGATATAATTCAACTCTAATCGTTGCACCAGTTGATCCGCAAACTGCTCCATCTCTGCCCTAGAATTAAAGTCCTCTGTACGAAGCGCCAAAACGGTTTTATTTCGATCAATATTTAACTCCTCCGCACACTTTCGCACCACATAATCTGGATCCGGATGTTCATAAGCCATCAAGTAAACCCTGTCGCACAAAACGTATATTTTCTGCAGTAAATCCATCGGATAGTGCACAGGAATAGAAACGGACAATTCTAAGCCTTTAGCGTCGCAGAACTTCTTAGCATCACTCAGCATCGTGACATATTTTTGGCTCAAAACAGATTTTTCACCATTTTCCCACCGTTTCAACACATGAATTTCAACATCTAAGTGAATTCCATTAACCGTTTTCAGACCATTTATTTTATTGGTCAAAAACGATGTGACATTTTGATCAATGAGATCATTCTTTCCAATGAGCACATCTAACTGCACATTTCTCAAATTAGCAAGCTCATTAAACATTGCTTTGTCTTTGGCCGACACAATCAGTTTAGAATGTCCATTATAATTGCAGTACTCTTGAATAAATTCTGGTGAATTTTTAACAAGAGATTCTGACCACACGTAAACTTCTCGAATCACATTTTGTGGAACCAAATTTTCTTCTCTAAACAGATTTCTAAAATTCCCTTGACCTACTGCCCCATATACATCAACAGCCGCACGGTACAAACTTTCTTGAAATGCTAATTGCTTCAAGTCATCATCAAATCCATCGCAAATCAATAGGAGGCCATCCAAAGGATTAAAATCTTCTGCCCCCATGCTATGACGCGCTGAACATAGCCTCAACTTCTCTTTCGTCAAATTTCGGGTCAACGCCTCAACTTTCATTTCCTTTTGCATCGTTCTAAATCTGGCTATAGAAGCCAACAGCTCTCGCTTACGATTCTGATCAGCAATCTTTTCTTGCACAATTCCTTCTTCAATTCTTAATCGATCGAGTTGCTTTCTTTTGTTTACGTTAACCGGTAAAGGGATATTCAAACTTATCCCAGTCGAAAGAAATGCCCTGTCAGCATTTTCTGATTCAATGTCAAAATAATTGTATCGTCCATAGGCTGTTAACTTTATTTCTTCAAACCAACTGTTATGCCCTAACCATTGACGCGACAATAATGAATCGGTTGGAATTTGTGATTTGGAAAGCTTTAATAAATTCTCCATCTCCAGATCGATAGTTGGTAACCTTTTAGACATCGAAGCTTGAACTTCCTTATTATATCCTGCAATTTCGCTCATCCCTATCAGAACATCTAAATGGCTTTGACACGCTAACAACCTTGCCTTAACTTCCTCTAATTTTTGTTTAGTAATGTGCTTGTAGTAAAACAATTGTTCAACCTCTTGCTCTAGTTGATTCAATAACCTGAGCTGACTTTGAAGCACTAAAATTCTTTGTTCGGCAAAATGGTTTTGGATGGCCTTCAAGTAAGAATATCCTTCAAGTTTTCTTTGCCATTCTTGTGCCTGCGCGTCACGAAACGGCTTTTCGGCTAGGATTCTTGCTGCCTTTTTCCGATTGGCTATTAACCCTTCTTTTAAAATGTCCCACCGCACCTCAGTCTGGAGCCTGTTTCTGTAGAACATCATCTCTTCTGGAAAAAACACATTGCTTTGATCAACATACTGCCAATTTGTTCCAGCACTAAATCCCAAATCCGCATTTAATGATTGTGCTTCGTTATCGGAAATCTTGTTCTGGACAAATGTCAGCATTTGAGTATCCTTTTCCAACTGTGCTAAGGTAGCCAGATCCCACTCTGAAAGTCGCCAAGTTTCCGATTTCGAATCCTCAGTATTTGTCGAATTTGACCATAATCTAGTAAGTTCTTTCCTGATATTGGCAACTGATTGATCCGCAGGCACCCCATTGGACTGGCCATTGCACAGCAAACCAAACCAGATTAAAACAATGCTTGACAATACTTCTTTTCGAACTTTGAACTCTTTTTTTAAACTTTCAATCCCCTTCACAATCAGACTCCTTTTTTTTATATAGCGGCACCAAATAATTACGACAAGTTGCTGCGCTTATTTGGCACCGCTATATTAAGGTGTTTTGAGAAGTTATCTTAACCTTCTAATCTTGTGTCCATCATAAACCTGAACACCTTTACTTCCGTCAGCCACAAAAATCCACCTTTTATCTTTAACCTCAACAGACTGAGCAAATCCAGGAGTCTCTAGTGACGTTAGCAATTTGATATTTCTTGGATTGGTAATGTCAATGATTTTTAGTTCATCACGACCCGCCGTTACGAACAATAAATCCATGGTTTCTATCTTGTCACCTTTCTTGTATTGAAAATCCTCAACAACTTGTGCTTCAAAATAATTTCCTCCAGACATGAAATGGTCCATGAGTTTTGGATTCATTGGGTTGGAAAAATTCCAAATTTCGATTCCGGCATACCGGTCCGAAACGACACCTAAAGCAGATCCCGATCCACCAGCACAACGCAAGTTTCTATTCATTGTAAATCGTTCTGCGTCTTCAAGAGCTAAAATATTTCCTTTTAATTTTGGACAACAAGGTTTAGTCGCTTCAAACAATAAAACTCCAGACGCATTGTCAACAAATTCCGCAGAATCTGCCGGCGTGACATTATCAATTGCATTGTCTGGATCTTCATCATAATTTGAATAATCATTTGGTCCCTGTCCGTCGCAAGCATAAACATAGTCCCTACCTCTGACGTTTAGGTCAAGCTCAATGTCCTCGCTCCAATATCTAGTATTTCTTCGGGCACACACAACAGGATTGCTCAAATTACTGACATCAACGACAAACAGTCCAGCGCCACCAGCAGCAACGTAAGCTCGATTCCCGTCAACTTTAACGGATACTGCATAAGACCCACTTCCAAGGTCAACTTGTCCTAAAAAAGCTGGGTTAGCCATATCTGACAAACCATATATTGCCAATCCCTTGCGGCCATTGGCTACAAACAAGACTTTGCCCTTAGGTCGGTAAAATGCATCTTCAACAATGCCACCAGTATTTACGTGGGCAACTCGTGCAGGAGCCTTAGGGTCAGAAACATTGTAAATTTTTAATCCAGCGAATTCATCAGAAACTACCAGGTAATCTTTGATCAAAAGTACCTCCTCAGCTTGATCAGTTGGGATATGGGCTACTTTGGCGTTTTTCTGAATAAACGTGTTATCGGTTTGACAAGATGGCAACGACAAGGATACTACTCCTGCCACCATCAGCATTCGCACGCTACTTGTGCTTAGGTTCTTTTTTTCGAACATAGGTAAAATGGAATTATTTAAATAAAAATTATGCTTTGGTAGTTTGGATGATATAGAATTAATTGCTTATTAAGTAGTGTAGGTTTTGGGTTGTGATGGGTACAAACGTATCAAATCAACCGAAATCACCAAACAAAACATTTGTAATTAAAATATCAATTCAGCAAAAATGATGTGTCAAATTCAATATTCAATATTTGATACTTAACCAAGTTTTAAAAACTAAACAAATAAACCACTGAAAAACAAAGCATAACATTTACTCACAAACAACATCATCCGAGATCATGTAAATTCAGCCCAAATCTTATACAGCGCTATTTTTTGCCCGTTTTCTTTCGTGTTCCTTCAAAAGAACCTTCCTCAAACGCAAAGATTCTGGAGTCACTTCCACGTATTCATCCGACTGAATGTACTCTAATGCCTCCTCCAACGAGAATTTAATCGGTGGCGCTATCTTAGCTTTATCGTCTGCACCAGCAGATCTCATATTGGTCAATTTTTTCGTTTTGGTAACATTCACCACCAAATCATCCGCTCTTGAATTCTCCCCGATCACCTGACCTTCGTAAATATCTTCATTTGGTTCGACAAAGAACTTCCCTCTGTCCTGTAGGTTATTTAACGAATAAGGGATCGCTTTCCCATTTTCCATAGAAATTAAAGACCCATTCTGTCGACCTGGAATATCTCCCTTGAGCGGCTGATATTCTTTAAATCTATGCGTCATAATCGCCTCACCAGCACTGGCAGTGAGCAAGTAGTTCCTGAGACCAATAATCCCCCTTGACGGAATAATAAACTCTAATAGCATTCTATTGCCCTTTGGCTCCATTGACAACATTTCACCTTTACGCATGGTTACCGCTTCCACAGCTTTTCCAGAAATTGGTTCCGGGATATCAATCATCAATTCTTCAATTGGCTCGCACTGAACATCATCAATTTCCTTTATAATTACCTGTGGCTGGCCAACTTGTAATTCAAAGCCTTCACGTCGCATCGTTTCTATCAAAACCGATAAATGCAATACTCCCCGACCAAATACGTTCCACGAATCGGCAGAAGAAGTTTGTTGCACACGAAGTGCTAAGTTTTTTTCCAATTCCTTTTCCAGTCGATCCCCAATATGACGAGATGTTACAAACTTTCCTTCCTTTCCGAAGAATGGAGAATCGTTAATTGTAAACAACATACTCATCGTAGGCTCATCGATTGCAATTGTTTCTAAAGATTCAGGTTCATTAAAATCACAAACGCAATCTCCAATTTCAAATCCTTCGATTCCTGTAAAAGCACAAATATCACCCGGCTCTACCTGAGGGACTTTCCTCTTTTCAAAACCTTCGAATACATACAATTCCTTAACCTTGGACTTGACCTGTTCTCCATCACGCTTAATCAACATCACTTGCTGCCCCTCCTTGATTGTTCCTCTTTTCAATCTTCCAATTCCAATTCGACCGATATAAGAAGAATAATCCAAAGAGGTAATAAGCATTTGCGTATTTCCTTCCTCAACTTTCATTGGCTCGATGTTCGCAACAATCATGTCCAACAAAGCCGTAATATCTTCTTTCGGATCGGACCAATTTTCGCTCATCCAACCGTTCTTTGCCGAACCGTATACTGCAGGAAAGTCCAACTGCTCTTCTGTCGCCTCTAGTTCAAACATCAAATCAAAAACTTTCTCATGAACCTGATCAGGTTCGCAGTTTTCTTTGTCCACCTTATTTATAACAACAAGCGGTTTTAAACCTAGCGCTAATGCTTTCTGCAAAACAAATCTGGTCTGTGGCATTGGTCCTTCAAAGGCATCTACCAATAGACAAACCCCATCGGCCATGTTCAAAACACGCTCTACCTCACCACCAAAATCGGCGTGACCAGGAGTATCAATAACGTTAATCTTGGTACCTTTATAGGTAACCGAAACGTTTTTCGAAACAATGGTAATTCCTCTCTCCTTTTCGAGATCGTTGTTATCCATGATCAATTCGCCTGGACGTTCGTGGTCCTTGAATAACTGACCCACCTCGATCATTCGGTCTACTAAAGTCGTCTTTCCGTGATCGACGTGAGCAATTATTGCAATGTTGCGTATTTCCATAACCAATTTTCTTTCAGCGCGCAAAAATAGAGATTATCTACAATGTTCAAACCTTCTAATTGATGGAGTTGCAAATTTCTATCTTTGGCCTATGACCTCGGCAAGTGAGTTTTTACGACGATTGAAACTAGTTTATTGGATTAATAACCTTTTTAATTGGAAATATTTAAGACCAAACAAGGCTTTATACAGGAAGTATGGTATCAAAAAATCAGTATTTGCTCCAATATCAAGTGCTGATTTTCCTGACAAAGCGGAAGAATTACCTTGGCTAGATCAACCTGGCGCCTTGCAGAGAATTGAAAAAAATTCAACCTTTCTGAGTTTCGATACCGAGTTGCAACAAGCTATTAGAACTTGGATAACGGACGGTTATTTGATTCTTGAACAATTTTTTAGCCCAGAAGATGTAGACCTTATTAATAGTGAAGTAGATAGATTGTGTGAAACAAGAGAATTAACGTGGCGTGGCAACCGCATTATTTTCGCGATTCATCATTCGGAAAAACTAAAAAAAGCTGCTGCACCTGCTAAACTCATGCAACTCCTCGACTTTATTCTTGGCAAAGAGGCGGTGCTTTTTCAAAGCCTAAACTTTTTAAAGGGAAGCGAACAAAGAGCTCACTCAGATTCCATACACATGACGACCTACCCTGCAGGGTACTTATGTGCAAGCTGGCTTGCCCTAGAAGACGTTGGCCAAGAGCAAGGGAATTTGTTCTACTACCCCGGTAGTCACAAATTTGAATATTTGATGAACCAAGACTTCGAAACCGGAGATAATGCATTTTTGTTGGGTAAAGGTGCGTATGATCGCTACGAAGACAAAATTGAATCCGTAATTCAGGAAAAACAGTTGACCAAAAGAGAGTTTTATCCAAAAAAGGGAGACATGCTTATTTGGCATGCCAACCTTATTCATGGTGGAAATTTAATGAAAGACCAGTCTCTGACACGAAAAAGTATGGTTCTCCATTTCTACGCCAAAGACGTAATTTGTTATCATGAGCTGACCCGAAGGCCAGCCATTATTAAATAATCTCAATTATCCATTACAATCAACCTCTTGGTGAAGGTATTTTTGCCCACAGAAACATTAGCAAAATAGACTCCTGAAACCAGCCCATTCATATTCAACACAAGTTCTTGATTTGTAGTGTTACTGAATTGTCGTTTAGGCTATTGAACACAACAGCATTTTATGGCAGGAAAAACAGTAACTATAAACAAATTAAGGAAAATCCTTTTGCTCCATATTGAGGGCAAAAGCAAGCGATTTATCAGCACTTATTTACAGTTATCGCGCAACACGGTCAAGAAGTACATACGAACTTTTACGCAGCTAAAATTAACCTTGGAAGACATTAACTCTCTTGAAAATGGAGAGTTAGCAGATTTGATTTTATCATCCGAAGAGAAACGGGTCTCTCCACGGGTGAAAACAGCTCATGTCTTCTTTAAATACGCTGAAAAGGAGTTAAAACGTACAGGAGTCACTCGTATGGTCCTCTGACAGGAATACCGAGAACAACACCCTGACGGCATGGGACGTTCCACTTTTTACACACAATTTAAACGTTGACAACTTAAATCATCTGTTAATCCAACCATGCGCATGGTCCACAAATCAGGAGATAAAATAATTGTAAAAGTAATTATGAACGGACACGCCTGCTTGGGAGAGGATAAACACTACTATAGTGTTCCTTATCAGTATATCGGCAAGAAGATTAAAATCCTGTACTCCCAAAATACGGTTGAGATTTTCTATAAGAGACCTTTGCACATAAAGTAGTTTGAGATTGTTGATTAAGTTCTGTTGTT
>JAHDGY010000031.1 GCA_020631555.1 Flavobacteriales bacterium
AACTTTGGCGTTGGGTGATGTGTTCTTTACCCGCCATTTCATTGCAACGATCTATGCTCTTTTTAGCCAATTTTGCATCCGTGGGAAAAGTTGTATTATTCTCTTGAACCATTGTGTCCGATAAAACCTGGTCTTGCTGTGCTGCTTTACCGTGGAGCGACACCGAATAAGCAAATATTTTCTGAACCCCTTCTTGGCCGATTCGTTTACGGAAATGAATAAAATCGCTCGGGTCGAACGGAAAATGATGCTCAAAATGAGTGTAACCACAGAAGTACTGCATGTACGGGTTCATTTGCCATGATCTAGCAAATGTCTCATCGCCTAAATTGTAAATGCGTTTCAACAACAAACAACCAACCATTAACCGAACAGGCATAGATGGCCCGCCAACTTTTGAGTAAAATTGTTCAAATTCTTGTTCAAAATAATCCGCAATCCCATCAATTGTCGACAATGAATCAGGAACCACTTGGGAACGCTCGTCAATCTTTTTGAAATCAATTTGACCAAATACACGTGGTGTTACACAACCACAAACAAATCATAAATAGATTATTACTCATACAAACTGTTTACGCGTGATTTAGCACTATTGCAAATAAGCTAAACCGCGTTAACAAAGATAGATTTTTCTCTCCCTATCTTTTAAGAAAATCTAGAAATATCCCTGATAGTTTCGGCTAAATTGGAAAGAGTTTTAACAGAATAATCATACTCCGCAGCGGCTGCATTACCACCAACAAATACCGGATAAATATCGGCACGTTTTGCAAACTCTATATCGCTTGGCGAGTCACCGACCATTATCGATTTGGAAAAGTCAATGTCTGGAAAATCAGATTTTGCTTGCAATGCCATACCAATTTCGGGCTTACGCATTTTAGAACTCTCGGAAGCCAATTGAGGCGCATGATAAAAGCAATCTATTTTACCCCCGTGGTTATGAACCTGTTCATTAACAAACCCATGAACAGCGTTCAGATCTTCAGTACTCATAAGTCCTTTACCAATACCCTGCTGATTCGTAACTATGACAACTCTACCAAAAATCTTAGACAAATACGCAATTGAGTCAACAGCACCAGGCAAAAGTTCCAGTTCATCAAGGCTTTTAACGTAATCATTATCGCGCTTTTTGTTGATTACCCCGTCGCGATCCAAAAACAAAGTCCAGCTTTGATTGACCCGAGTGAATAGCCCCAATTCGTATTGAGCCTTTTTAAAATCAACAGGAATACCAATATCCAAGAAATAACCTGCAGTCTCGAAACCAACAAAATTGTATTTGTCGATGTAAGTCTCAAAGAACTCCTTTTCTATTGAAAATTTGACTGGTAAATCCGCCGAAAGAAAAGACGACGCTTTAAAAATATAGACCCCTGTATTGATTACTCCATGCTCTAGTGGCTGCTTTTCGTTGAAACGCACAATACGGTTATCTGCAGTGAGTTCCACCGTCCCGTACCTTTCAATATTTTGCATCGGTTTTAAAGCCATAGTCACATCCGCACCCGACGAGCAATGCATTTTTATTTGGCCTTGTAAATCGTGAATGAATATTGAATCTCCATTGGTAATTACCACATCTTCACCTTTAACATGAGGCATCGCATTTTTTATTGCACCCCCAGTTCCAAGTTGAGTCGTCTCAACCGCGTATTCAATTGCACATCCGTTGTATAAATTTTGAAAATGATCCTGAATGAATTCGGACTTATACCCAACTGAAAAAATTACCTTGGTAATTCCCTGTCCAATAAGTTGATCGAGCAAATATTCTAAAAACGGTCGCGACTGGATCTTCGCCATTGACTTAGGAACATCTGCAACTTCCGACCGTAATCTAGTGCCAAGGCCACCGGCCAATATTATTGCTTCCATATGTTTACTGAGGATACAGTGTTGTTTCCACAACCTCACAAATGGCGTGGCCAATCATCAAATGACACTCCTGAATCCGGGGCGTATCTTTAGAATCAATCTCCAGTGTCCAATCACAATGTTGTTTCATCTTTCCTCCGCCAGCACCAGTAAAACCAACCGTAATCGCACCACGAGATTTAGCTTCTTCCAAAGCCTTAACAACATTTCCTGAATTGCCCGAAGTCGACAACCCTATCAAAATATCCCCTTCCTTAATTACGGCCTGAATCAACCTAGAATACACCTGATCATAAGAATAATCATTTGCAACCGCAGTCAAATAAGACGTATTTACATGCAAAGCATCAGAATTTAAAGGAGGACGATCGTAATAATACCTACCGCTTAGTTCCGCTGCCAAATGTTGAGCATCTGCCGCGCTTCCGCCGTTTCCGCAAAAAAGGACCTTCTTACCATTTTGATATGCCTCAATAATGCTACTGGCTATAACGACAATTGCCTTCAAATTGTTTTCATCCGCCAGCAAACGCTGTTTAGTTTCAATAGAAGACGCAATGTTCTTTTCAATTAGTGCACGCTTGTCCATGTTTGTAATCCCCTTTCTTGAAAATTAAATATTTGGTTCGATACTCCTATTTCCTTTAGGCGCTCGATCACCTGATACCGTGTATTATCTGGACAATAAAAAATCATGAATCCTCCGCCCCCGGCTCCGGATATTTTCCCGCCAATTGCTCCGGCTTCAATAGCTCCAGAATAAATCGAATCCAAATGACTCGTTGAAATTCCACTAGCCAAAAGTTTTTTCTGTTGCCAACTTTCATGAAGTAATTCTCCAATACCTGAAAGTTGTCCTTTTAGCAACAGCTCTTTCATCTTAATCGCTTGTTTCTTCAACTGGTGCGATGCTTCCATTACTTCCGGAACATTTTGCGAGAAGTTTTTTTGTTGAATATCAATAATCTTTGCCGACTCTCGTTTGGTTTGGGTAAAAAGTAAAAGCAGATGATAATTTAATTCACGAATCGATGACTTCTTGATACGCAGAGGATTAATAATCACTCTATCTTCTTCATAAAACTCCATGTAATTAAACCCACCGAAAGTGGCAGCGTATTGGTCTTGCTTTCCACCAGCCATTTTAAGCTCCTTCCTCTCAATTGTCACCGCTATCTGAGAAATATCATATTCACCTAGAGGCAGTTGAAGCCACTCTTTAAATGCTCCAAGAATTGCGACCACCATAGTGGAAGAAGTCCCTAAACCTGATCCAGTAGGTACGTCAATGGTCGTGATTAGTTCAAACGACAACGCCTTTTTTGCGTAGTTTTTAACAATATGGTTGTAAACTCCTGTCTGCAATCGCAATTCAGGATGTTCCTCTAATTGTTCACAGGAATCGACTTCAATTCGTGTTCCTGCATTGATGGCATTAATTACAATCTTGCCATCTGTTCGAGGAACAATTACAGCCGTTGCGTATAGATTTATTGTTGCATTGAGGATAATCCCGCCGTGCAAGTCTGAATAAGGACTTACATCAGTACCTCCTCCTGCTAATCCAATTCTAAAAGGTGCTTTACTTATATATTTCGTCACAATTCTTCAACTAATTTGAGAATCTTATCGACCATTATATTCCAAGCGTACTGCTTCTTCTCCTGCTCAATGTTCGATTCGAACTCTCTTTGTTTATTTTCTCTGTAGAACCTTTCAATTGCCTCTCCAATAGAATCAGCTTCACAAGGGACCACGTATCCAACCTCTTCATGGGGGCACAATTCGGACAAGCCACCAACATCGGTAACTATCATTGGAGTGTTGAAATGATAAGCAATTTGCGTAACTCCACTCTGAGTAGCTGATTTATATGGCTGTACAACAATATCCGAAGCGCAAAAATAAAGTTTTACTTCCGAATCCGCGATGAACTTGTCCGTCTCAATCACATGGCTTTCCAATCCTAGTCCATCAATTAACCCCTGATAGAATTGCTTGTCAGCGTAATATTCTCCTGCTATAATTAGCTTCAGCTTCTGATCACTTTTCCAGCCTTTCAGCACGTCGCCCATTGCGGCAAGTAACAAATCCAAGCCTTTATATTTCCTGATAAGTCCAAAGAATAAAATATACCTATAATGCGGACTTAATCCCAAGCTATTCAGTGCTTTTTCTCTTGATACGGCCTCTCCAAAATTATCGAACAACGGATGGGGCGATAGTGTTTTTGGTTTCGTTTTATCAAACAACTCGATATCCTGATAAACACTATCCGACATTGCCACAAATCCATCTACAGGCTTTACAAAATAATTGGTAAACGCTTTATCACCAGCCCGAGACTCGTGAGGAATCATGTTATCTACTATTGAAACAATCTTAGCTTTTGTCTTTCGCTTAATACGCCTGAGGATGGTACCAAAACATGGCCCCATAAAAGGCAACCAAAATTTAACAATAACAATATCAGGCTCTGTTGCGGCAATTCGATTCCCAACTGAAATCCAGTTAATCGGATTGATCGCATTGACACATCTCACAATCTGAATATTTGCTGGGCTGGGCTCTTCAGAATATTGAGACTTTCCTGGAAACAAAATTTTTGGATATTGCAGCGTGAAAGTATAGACAGTAACATCGTGTCCGTGGGCAACAAATTCTTGTGCCAATCGATCGTTATACGACGCCAATCCACCTCGATACGGATGAGCCGTTCCGATTATTGCTACCTTCATTTTTTCCAAACTTTAGTCTTCACGAAATTAGTTGTCTGCACAACCCTACATATGGGCAATACTGCTCGGAGCCTAAAATTAGAACTTTATTCACGTTAATTACAACGAGTTGACGAACGGTGCCATTCAAACCGTAAAAAGCAAAATAAAACACGTATGAATCAAGCATGTACATTAATTCAATCACCATATATCGAATACCACATTTGCAAAAAGAGCCTCGTTTAACTTTGCGCTTACCTTTGGTGATAACTCTCACATTTATAGCAGGTGTGTACTTCGAAAAACTTGTGGCCTGAGCAGCTTCCTCAAACCGCACGAACCAGATTAACGATACCTGAATTTTCCGATTCTCTTTTTGGATTTTAAACGTCACATAAACATTAGCACATAGAAGCAAGGAATATAGGAATCACTATTGATCAATCGAAATATAAAGGCTGCTCCAGATCTTTTTTACGAGACTTTTTAAACCGCCAGTTGATAAGGGACATATTACGAAATGGCCGCGGATTCGACTGAATTGTATTCAAAAGCCCAACTTGAATTAACTTACCATCCACTGCAGTGTTCATGAAGCCTAGTTGCAAACCGTTCATTTCTTTTACATTATTAAACGAACCTACAATAACACCTGACAGTGCATAAATTTTCGGCATAAATAAATTCACGCAAACACCGTTTACTTTTTCATAAATTGGATTGAAGGTAATCGTGCATCCATTTACCGTGCTAAAACGTTCTGGATATAGCTAAAACGTTCTGGATATATACTTCGTGAAAGCATAAAAACCATATACTCTACAAATCGTGCCCCAAGTAATTCGACATTCAATCCATTGATAGTTCGTCTTTTGTTGTGAAAGAGTAAGACAAAGACCATTAATCTTCTTTGTTTTAAATGGGCCTATGGATATTCCATTGCGAACTTTACCAGAAAAACTATCGTCCACATTTTCAGCTACCTCAAACTCCTGAGCACTAACGCTGATTACAAATATGGACGTCAAAGCGATGAAAAATAAAACTCTCATGATAAACTGTTATTCGCGTGCAAAATTAATTCAAATGAAATATCCCACAAGAATGGAAAATTAACACTCTAGTTTTAAACCACTTTCAATCCATCAAAGGGAGGCGAACTGGAACGTCAAGTAAAAATTAAACCCGACTTGTAACTTTTCAAAATAACGAAGCGTCTTACAGCCAAACAAACAGAATATGAAACTTTATAGCACATCAATACTAGTCATTTTAACAATCGTTGGAACGGCGCAAGTAGACGTTAAGGCTGAAGAAGAGAAAAGCTCAGATACAATCACTTTTAAGACAAATAATAAAATAATTAAAGTTTGGCAATCGGACTCTATCTCAAAAACTACTTGGGAAGTTACCCCAAGAGACGAAGCCAGTTTTAAAGAAATCGATGACGAGAAAGATCGTGAAAAAAGTGTTAATACCCATATTAATTTTGACATAGGAATGGCAGGTTATGCTTTGGACGGCAATTACTTTAAAATGCCAAAGCAATACCGAGATTTTGATCTAGACTTATCGAGAAGTCGTCAAATCGCTTTTAACATTCTTTTTAGAGAAATCGACTTTGTACAAAATAGACTTTACTTCATTACAGGATTCGGATTTGACTTCAAAAACTACCACTTCAAAAACCCTGTTCTACTTGGAACTAGCAGCGACACGCTTGCTTTTGAATTGGATAGCGTAAATTCTTACTCCAAGAACAAACTTTGCGTCAGGTATTTTCAAATTCCCCTTTTGTTTGGTGTAAAACTGGGTGAATTAGGAAAACGAAACCTAACATTACAAGCTGGTGCAACACTTGGCTACAAAATTTACTCGCGAGCATCGCAAGACTTGACAACTCCTAAAAATGAAGAAGTTGAAAGAAAAGTAAAAGACGACTTTAACCTCTCCCCATTTAGAGCTGCATTAACAGCCAGATTAGGATATGGTGGAGTTGGAATATTTGTGAATTATGCTCTTACACCAATGTTCAACAGCGGACTTGACCCTAAACTCAACGCATTTAGTGTTGGATTGACCTTTGGTGGCTTCTAGCGCTTAAAATCAGGATAAAGAAGATACTTTTCCCGGATTCCCAAAAACACTTCTAATTCATGTGCATAGTACCGGCGTATTGCGTCGGTACTTGTTCCGTTTTTTATCATTTCAACAATCTTCTTATCGCCCATCAACAAATTAATAAAACCATTGCTATTAAAGAACTTTGACTTGTCAGAAGTTTGTTGATAAGCGCTGATTAACCAATCAAAATTTAACCTGGCTTCATACCTCATCTTTTTGAATCCGTATTCCTGCAAATCTACTCCAAAACAAGAATCACCTTCATTTTTAGGATGCTTTGCACCTGCGTTAGGGACTGGAACAAAACTAAAGTCTGATTTAGGTAAGGTTGGCGCCCCAAACATTTGAAACGGTGTTTCAGTGCCCCTTCCAACACTAACATTTGTACCCTCAAAAAAGCACAAAGAGGGGTACAGATAAACTGCAGACATATTTGGAAGATTAGGCGAAGGTCTAACAGGCAACTCATAAAAGTCGTTGTGGATGTAATTTAAACAAGGTATAATGGCCAACAAACAGCTGTCCTCGGTTTCCGAAAACCAGTGCTCACCTTGCAACATACTCCCGTATTCACCAATCGTCATTCCATGAACAATTGGCACCGGGTGCATGCCAATAAACGATTTGTTTTCCTCCTTCAAAATTGGTCCATCAACATAATGCCCATTCGGATTCGGCCTATCCAAAATTATCAATCGAATATCGTTTTCTGCACAGGCCTGCATAATGTAATGCAAACTAGAAATGTAAGTGTAAAACCGAACCCCTACATCCTGCAAATCAAATAAAATAACATCTACATCTTCAAGCTTGTCGGCAGGTGGTTTGCGATTTTTCTTTCCATAAATCGCAACAATTGGAACTCCAGTTTTTTCATCAACTTCATTGGAGAACTTTTCCCCAGCGCACGCTTGTCCTCTAAATCCATGTTCGGGGGCAAATACCTTTGTTACGTTCACACCAACGGCCAAAAGTGTATCTACCAAATGAACATCACCAACCAATGAACTTTGATTACCAACAACTGCCACTCGCTTTCCATGCAATTGAGGTAAATACAAGTCCATTCGCTCCGCTCCAACAGCTATCCTTTCGTCAATGATTTGTTGCGTCTTTTTTTGCGAGGTTCCGACACAAGAATGAAGAAATAGGACACTTAATACGAATGCGTATTTTCGTGGCCTTGAAAGAAACTCAAGCTTGAAAGTATCCTTATTCATAGCTAAGCGATTGTTAGGAAATGCGAAAAATGGTCGGCGCATTTCAGGCCCCATTGTACGCATTGCGGAAATTGGCATTGCCTTAGGCATAGCGATTATGATTTTGTCCGTTTCAATTTCTACCGGCTTTCAGGCAGAAGTGCGCAACAAGGTTATTGGTTTCGAAGCGCATTATCAAATTACTGAGCAATCATTTGAAAACAGTTACGAATCAAGACCAATTCAAATCGATAATCACATCCTCAAGTCCATTGATTCTATACCGGAATTTAGCCATGCTCAAACCTTCGCCATCAAACCGGCCATTCTTCAGTCAAAAACTGACCAAGCACATCAACACGAAATTGCGGGAATTGTTGTAAAGGGAATAGATGAAAATTTTGACTATCAATTCATTCAAGAAAACCTCGTTTCGGGCAAGTGCTTTCAAATTGGAAAGAAACTAAACGACTCCATTCTAATATCGAAAAGCCTTTGCAACAAATTGGGCCTGCAACTTCACGACAAAGTTTCAACATTCTTTGTCCAGAAAAAAGGGCCAAAACAACGAAAGTTTGTAGTCGGTGGAATTTTTGAAACAAGCCTCACCGAATTTGATCAGAAATTCATATTCTGTGATATCGGTCAACTACAACAGTTGAATAATTGGGGAATTCGATTATCCATCTCATTCGGTGATTCTCTAATCGATAGCCAACTAAAGTCAAGCGTCAAAGCATTCGGAGGCGATGGTTCTCACCTGTACAGCATCAATGGCGGACCATTCTATTCCCAATCTGATTTCATGCTCCCCATTAACTCGACTAGACAAATTTCTATCGTTGCCTCAGACTTCGAATTCACGAAAGACGATCAACACATGGTTTCGGTGCCAGACACACTAATATTGACCATTGATTCAGTTCTAGTAAACAACGAAGAGGGTAAAATTAATTTGACTAGGACCGCCAATTCTAACGGTATTCTGTCCTTTGCTGGTGATCGAACCAAATTTAATATTACCATCACCCAATCAGGATTTAGCAGACGCCAATACATTGGAGGTTATGAGGTATTCATTAAGGACTTTGATCAACTTCAAACCGCCGAAAAGAAATTGGAGCACATTGCCTATCCATTTCTAGAAGTTCAAAATATTACAGCAACTTATCCAGAAATTTTTGGTTGGCTCAACATGCTAGACACCAATGTTTACATCATCATTGCGCTAATGGTAATTGTAGGAATTATCAATATGATTTCTGCTTTGTTAATTCTAATCTTGGAGCGAACCAATATGATTGGAGTTCTCAAAGTACTGGGCAGTTCTAATTGGACAGTTAGAAAAGTATTTGTTTATCAGGGAGCCTATTTAGTTGGTAGAGGATTACTGTGGGGAAACATTGCCGCCGGAGTTATTATTTGGATCCAAAATCAATTTCACCTATTAACCTTGCCACGAGAAGGATACTACCTAGACATCGTTCCAATGTATGCACCAATTGGGCATTTCTTAGCCGTTAACCTAGGAGCGTTTGTTGCATGCTCTTTGGCACTGATATTACCATCCTACTTAGTCACCAAAATCACTCCAATTAAGGTCATTAAAATGGATTAAAGAAAATCGTATTTTTCAGTTGTGAAGAGTAAATCGATTCAAATTATTGTTGTGCTTTCGTGCATTGCGCTTGCCGGTTTATTGGTCAATCAATATTTCTGGATTAGCAAGGAATCGAAGATTGAAAGCAACATTGTTGACCTTACTTACAAAAACGTACAGTTTGAAAAATTGCAATTTGAAAACAAAGTAACCCTCGCATTAATAAGTGTTCGAGACAATTTGATTTCGCTCAATAATGAAGCCTCCGGACTTTATTTAGATCCAGCAAAGCAAATCACAAGCAACTACTTTGTTGTCAGCTTTTACGACACCTTGAACCCAACCATATTAGGCACATTTTTAGTGCAAGAATTTGAACAATATGGAATCACAGAAGAATTTGAATACGGCATCTACGATTGCTTTTCCGATTCAATAATCTACGACCAGTATGTAGGCCTCAGCGACGAACGTTGTGAAATGTGTAAATCTCAAGACCCTCAGTATAAATGGGATCACGATGGCCACTACTTCGGTGTGTACTTCCCCAACAAAAGCGAATACGATTTTGAACACCGTCATGAAGCTACCTACTCTCTTTACGCCTCCTCAATTGTTATTTTACTCACAATTTTGATCCTGTCATACGCTATTGTCATTATACTGCGCCAGAAAAGACTGAGTGAAGTGAAAACAGACTTTATAAACAATATGACACACGAACTGAAAACGCCTATTTCAACGATTGCGTTGTCTAGTGAAGTACTGTTGAGAAAGGATATTTCAGAAAGTCCAGACCGTATTAACCGCTACGCTCAAATCATTCACAAAGAAAATCGAAGGCTAGAACACCAGGTTGAAAAGGTATTGCAGTTGGCTAAACTAGAAAAAGGTCAAATCGAACTTTCTTTGGTCGAAGTACACATAAATGAAATCATTAAAAATTCCGTAAGCGGTTTTAAAATATTGGTGGAAGACAAAGGCGGACAAGTATTAACTTCTTTTGAGACGAGAAACGACGTTACGTTTGTTGACAAAGTTCATATTACGAACACGATTTACAACTTGTTGGATAATGCCACCAAATACACCAACGAAACACCCCACATTGAAGTAGCTACAAGGAATAAAGCGGGCGGAATTGAAATTTCAGTATCAGACAACGGAAGTGGTTTATCCGACGAGCAGCGTAAACTGATTTTTGACAAATTTTATCGAGTACCAACGGGCAATGTGCATAACGTTAAAGGGTTTGGCTTAGGCTTGCACTATGTTAAAAAAATAGTTTCGGAGCACGGTGGAAATGTGGAAGTGGAAAGTCAAATTGGTCTCGGAAGCACATTTAGAATTTGGCTTCCGCAAAAAAGTATGAACAGCTGAACATTATGAGTGATAAAGGAAGAATACTGCTGGTTGAAGATGACATTAATCTTGGATTCGTAATTCAAGATAACTTGAAAATAGCAGGGTACCACGTCCATCTAGCTACAGATGGAAAACAGGGACTAAAAGCCTTTAACGAAGAAAAATACGACCTTGGTCTATTTGATGTGATGTTGCCAAAAAAAGACGGCTTCAGTCTAGCAGAGGATATTCGAAGGCTGAATCAAACAATGCCCATCATATTCTTGACCGCAAAATCAATGGTGGAAGACAAAATCAAAGGTTTCAAGGTTGGGGCCGACGACTATGTTACGAAACCTTTTAGTATTGAAGAATTGTCCCTTAGGATTGAAGCAATTCTGAAACGAAGTAGTGGCAACAAGATAGCTGATTATGAAAACTATAGCATTGGCAGCTACACGTTTGATATTTCAACATATGAATTACAACACAAAGATCTAACAAAAAAACTGACTAAAAAGGAAGCTGAAATCCTCAAACTTTTGTGTCAGCATCCTGAAAAAGTAATTGAACGGGAAGTAATATTAAACCTAGTTTGGGGAGATGACAGCTATTTCAATGGTCGAAGTTTAGACGTGTTTATTACTAAACTGCGCAAATATTTGAAAGAAGATCCTTCTGTAAAAATTACCAACGTACATGGGATCGGATTTAAACTAGAAACAGCCAAAGATTAGCTACCTTTGCCCGAAGTAGCAGGAATTGCATATTTGAATATGCCATGAACAGTTTTAAAAAGAGCAGCATTTACAACTGGTATAATTGGATTAAACGCCATTTAGATGCATTGTCCATATTCTTGGCGAGTGGTTGCATTTTTTTATTTGTCAGTCTTTTCGCCAATTCGGATATCGCTGCTCATATTGGTCAGATAGCTACAATTAACAGCGGTGACGCTTCTTACCCGTCAAACTTTCTTTTTTATTGGATTACCAATCTCATTTCTGGATTTTCACAAACTTATAATGTAACACTTTGGGTTGGCGTAGGGCTATTGTCTACCGCAACAGTAATGAAATACCAATTATCGAAGTTGATTATTGGTTCGCTGTTTAAATCGTTGAAGTTTGACACAACTAGCCGATTGTTAGCTATAATTTCGTTAGCACTTTTCTTTTGTTTCGCCATTGCAGAACCCTATTCCGTGATCGTTTTGAAAAGGTTCTATCTCGGAAAATTTGTTCCAGCAGTTTGGCATAATTCTACAACTATTTTTCTTTTTCCATTTGCCATTTTGTTGTTCTGGAAACAGATTAAGTATTTAAGCCCTGATACTTTTCTAAAGACGAGTGAAATAATTGCACTGCATTTATTGGTACTGATCAACGTTTTCATAAAACCGTCGTTCATTTTCGTATATCTGCCCGTAACAGGTATTTTATTATTAGCTCAACTCAAACATATCGGTTTAAGAGAACTAATAATCAAAGCATCACCACTTATAACTGGTTTAGTTGGAATTGCTTTTCAATTTGTTCTTATCTACATAAAAGAAATGGGTAATTTTCAGAAAGAACAAAGTCACGTTGCTTTAAGCGCTCCCTTCGAGTTCATCAGCTTATGGATTCCAAGCTGGTACATTCCAATTTCTTTGATAACATCTTTCGCACTACCAATTGGCGCCATGATCGCCTACAAGGAAATTATGAAATTTGAACCGTTCCGTTACGCCGGTCTTTTAACAATTGTAGGCATATTGATTAGCGCTTTTATATACGAAACCGGTCCAAGATTAGATCATGGAAATTTTACTTGGCAAAATGTGATCTGTACATTTTTACTATTCCTGAGTACTGTAGCATTTATTGTCCCTAAAATTCTACGAAATCGTTCTTGGAAAGAATGGACGATGATTTCCCTTTTTACTCTTCACTCTGGTTCAGGTATTTTATATTTGGCGAATATCTTTTTCAGATATTCCTATTATTAAGAGTGTTGTTCGTCTCCTACTCCACCCAAACTAGCTTCATCAAGCAACTCTTCTGGAATGGACTTATCTGCAGACGCGCCTAGGTCCACAATTTTTTTCGCGCTAACAATCAAATTCCCTCTACCCTCAGAAAGTTTCTTCAGCGCTCCGTCATATGCTGTTTGAGCTTGCCCCAGCCCTTTGTTGATTCGCTCCATATCGACTAAAAATCCAACAAATTTATCGTGCATTCGTCCTGCTTGTTCAGCAATTTTTAGCACGTTTTTGTTTTGTTTTTCTTGCTGCCAGATCGACGAAACTGTCCGTAGCGTAGCCAACAACGTAGTTGGACTCACAACTACAATCTTCTTATCCCAAGCAAATCCATAAATATCTTGATCGGCCTGTAATAACGCGCTAAAAGAACTCTCCACGGGAATAAACATTAACACAAAATCCGGGCTATTAAACCCTTTTCCTTGAGCATAGTTCTTACTGTGTAATTCTTTAATATGATTACGAACAGAAATAGAGTGTCTCTTCAGTGCCGCCACTTGTTCCTCTTTAGAATCGCTATTGACAAATTCATTATACGCAGTCAAAGAAACTTTAGAATCTATTATTAAGTGTTTTTTTTCTGGTAAGTGCACTACCACATCCGGACGAATTGTAGCTCCTTCCTCATTTTTGGTCACGTGCTGACATTCGTACTCTTGCCCTTCAACCAATCCCGAATTTTCCAGAATTTTGTTGAGAATAAACTCTCCCCAACTACCTTGCTTTCTCGTATCCTGACGCAACGCATTGGTTAAACTTCGTGCATCCTCACTCATTTGCTTATTCAGGTCCGACAGTCCCTTTATTTGCTCTAACAAGGCACTGCGATCTTTAACCCCATGTACGTATGTTTCTTCTACCTTTTTCTCAAATGATCGAATTCTATCTGCAAATGGTTTTAAAATGTCCACCATTTTATTTTTGCTTTGAACCGACAATCGCTCTCCACTATCAATAATGATTTTGCCTGCTATCCGCTCGAATTCCTTCATAAGGAACTCTTCCTTGTTTTCGTTATTGGATTGCTGCTCTTCCAATCTTCTTTTCAGTTGCTTTCGTTCCTCTCTAAGCGTAGCAGCCTCCACAGTTGAAGATTGCATCCGCTCGCCAGTTTGCCGCAATTGCTCTGAAAGCTCTTCCAACTTATTATTAGCTCCGTTCAATCGCTCCTGTAATTGAATTAATTCTGCTTTATCCGTGTTCTCAAATTGAATTTTTTGGGCTCTGAGATGGGCAAATAGAAAACCAATAACTCCACCTACAGCCAGCCCTAGTAGGATAGCCAAATAATCCATAACTATTTATCTGATAATTTCTGGTGTCTCTAGCACGTTGCTACGATTACCCGCCCGGTCGATCAATACAATTTTGTACAGCAGAGTATCTGATTCGGGTGAAGTAAAGTTATAAAACCAAGGTTCAAGTGTAACTTCGATTTCCCCCTTCAGCGCTTTGTTCTGACCTTGAGGCGTAATGTCTTTAATCAGGTACTTAAACACGATTGGCAAATTGTTGGTATCTAGTCCTTGAACAAATCCCTGACCATCGTCTTTTTCATAATATTCCAGAAACAAGTTTTCCGAACTATCTAACGGAATTCCTCCAAAAGCCAGAACTCCAATATCTCCGTCACCATCCGTAAAAGACACAACCATTTTCCCCGAGTCTTTCAACTGTTCAAACGACTTAAATCTAATGGCCGGAACGTGCGAGAATTCCTCAGGCTTAAAACATCCTGAAAAACAAAACGCAATTACGACAACGAATAAAATTATTTTTGCTTGCTGAAACACCATTGTAAAAATAGGATATTTCCTTCGATGACTACCGAATTCGGCATCAATCCTTTTGAATTTCTTGACATTCATACAGATAATGAATTCAACGAATTGGCACTTAAAGTATTTCGCTTTCAGCAAGAAAATTGTTCGGTGTATCAAAAATATGTTGAATTATTAGGTCTCGACTGTTCTAGAATACAACATTATTCCCAAATTCCTTTTCTCCCGATTGAACTGTTTAAATCAAATCGGATTATTGCAAACCATTACGAGACTAAAATTATTTTTAAGAGCAGTGGCACTACTGGACAAATAAGAAGCGAGCATCACATTGCAGACACTAAAATCTATGAGAAATCTACCTTTGCCAGTTTTGAAAGTTTCTACGGGCCGGTCGCCGACTGGTGCATTTTAGCGCTTCTGCCCTCGTACATGGAACAGGGAGACTCTTCATTGGTTTATATGATAGACAAATTTGTGAGCGCCAGTAAAAATATAAAAAGCGGATTCTACCTCAATAATTCTGAACAGCTGCACAAAGATTTGGTTCAACTGGATAACTCAGAGCAACCTTGCCTTTTGATTGGTGTGAGTTATGCCTTACTCGATTTTTTCGAGCAACACCCCATGAAGCTAGAAAACGTAATCGTGATGGAAACAGGAGGAATGAAAGGTAGACGTAAAGAGTTGTTGAAATCCGAGCTTCACAATAGGTTGACGAATTTAAGTGGTCAAAATTTGATCCATTCAGAATATGGAATGACCGAACTTCTTAGTCAAGCATATTCGATCGGAAACAACCGTTTCAGAGCCCCGAATTGGATGAAAATCCTTATTCGTGAAGTCAGTGATCCTTTGCAAATATCTGAATACGATAAAAGTGGAGGCATTAACATTATTGATTTAGCCAATCTTTACTCCTGCAGTTTTATCGCAACACAAGATTTAGGAAGACACAATTCAGACGGTTCTTTCGAAATAATTGGTAGATTCGACCACGCAGATTCTCGTGGCTGCAATCAGCTGCTAGAATGAAGTTGGAGTAATAATTGATAAGCCGAAAAAAAAATATAAAAGTTATACCGATGAATAAGATTATTCTTTTCGCATTAGCAGCCATATTTATAAGTTCTTGCGCCACCAAGTTGCCCTTTTCTACTCAAGTTCGAGAGAAATACAAACTCAACGAAATGGAACTGTCGAAGTTGCAATTTTATTTATCCGACGACATTGTAATAACAAAAGGTTCTGCCGTAAAAGGCGGAAAGACTATGGAAGATGGGGAATTGGTAATTTCCTCGGAAAGCATGAAGGATAAAATCATTTTCAAGCAAGGAACGGAAGGTCTTTTTGAAAGCATTCCAGGAACAAATAAAATTGCCATCCGCTTTGAGGTTGGCGAAGGTAAATACCTGGTATTCGGCGCCAAAAACCCGAAATCGCCTTACTCTTTGCAGGCGCAGGATTGGAAGTCAAACGGAGTAGGCGTACTGCAATATGGTGGAGAAACCTACCACGCAAGCATAAGTAGTGGAAACGCTTACTTAATGTTCAAATTAAAAAGATCACAAAAGCACACCGAAAAACAACATGTGGTTGGTGGTATGAAGGTCAAATAACGATCTCTACTGAAAATCCCAGTTGGCGAAGATCATTCCAAAATGCGGGATACGATTTCTCAACCACTTCCGGATCGTTGATTATTACTGCACGGTGCATTGCCAATGGGGCAAAGGACATTGCCATTCGATGGTCTTCGTACGTATCAAATACCGGAGTATCGGAGCATTCACTAAAACTACTGATGGCCAACTTATCATCAGACTCCAAAATGACTCTTGCCCCGATTTTATCTAATTCCTGCTTCAGAGCCAAACTCCGATCCGTTTCTTTGATTCGCAACGTATGTAGACCAAACATCTCTGAAGTTATCCCCAAACCAGCACAGGTAACCGCTAGCGTTTGCGCAATATCCGGACAAGCGGAAAAGTCGTAATTAAAATGTTTGCATACTGAAGTTCCATTTTTTGTCAAACGAACTCCATCTGACTCAAATGTTGAGTTTATGCCAAATTGCTCAAAAATTTCTCGCACCACCTGGTCACCCTGCAAACTCTGTTCTTTAAGTCCCGCAATTTTAAAATCAACCTCATCCGCGTAAGCGGCCATCTGATACCAATACGAAGCTGCGCTCCAATCCGCCTCAACCGAAAATTCATCTGCTCTATAGCCACCCGGAGCAACTTCTATTTGATTCTTAGTCCACTTCACATTTGCTCCAAAATGCTCCATTAAATTGATCGTCATTTGGATATAAGGAATGGAAGTAACCGTCTCACTTAAAGTCAAATTCAATCCATTCGGTAAGTTGGGACCAATTAACAATAAAGCTGAAATGTACTGGCTACTGACACCACCATCAATAGTCACACTTCTTCCCTTCAGACTAACTCCTTCTATCTTAATAGGTGGAAAACCCTCTTCTTCCACGTAAGAAATATTTGCACCAAGTTGACGCAATGCTTCAACCAAGAATCCAATCGGGCGCTGTTTCATTCGGTCAGACCCTGTCAAGATCCTCACCCCAGGTTTTTGCGCCAAATATGCTGTCAAAAAACGCATTGCCGTACCTGCAGGCCCAACATCCACAATATCTGAATCCTCAGAAAGAATATTAACTAATGTTTCGGTATCCTTAGCTGCAGCCAAATTTGAAATATTTACTACTCCACTAGCCAAAGCCTGAATTATCAATGCTCTGTTACTTTCGCTTTTGGAAGCCGTAAGGTTAATCTTCCCTTTTAACTTCCTATGTGAACGGGAAATTAGGTACTTCATATCACCGCAACTTGAATTTCGTTATAGAATTTGAGCGATTCCGCAATTAACCCTTCTTCCACCGAATTGTTATAAACTCCAACCCCAATTTGCTTCAGAAGTGTAAAATTGATTTCAGTTCCTCTGTTCTTCTTGTCGTTTTTCATTAAGTCAATTAGCTCTGAAACTGGAATCTCCGAAATATCCATTTTACCAAATACCTCAACAATGTGGGCGCAAATTTCTTCGAGCTCAGCCGCAGATAAACCAGTTATCTGATTTGAAATATAAGATTCACAAATCATCCCTAGCGCAACAGCATAACCGTGCAACACTTTCGACCCGTTATTTAAACACCAAGTTTCAACAGCATGGCCTATGGTGTGGCCAAAATTTAGCAGCTTTCTCTCGCCTTTTTCTTTCGGATCATTGGTCACGATTTGATTCTTAATCTCAATCGACCTGCAAACAATGTCTTCCCTAATTCCATTAACTGCAATGTTTCCGTCCAAAATAGCCTCCCAATATTTTTTATCTCGGATGAAAGCATGTTTAATCACCTCAGCATATCCAGAAACAAATTCAGCTACAGGTAAAGTATTTAAGAACTCCACATCAACAAATACTGCCTCGGCCTTACTAAAAGATCCAATTTGATTCTTTAAGTTATCCAGATCTACGCCCACTTTTCCACCAACCGACGCATCGACCTGAGCCAATAATGTGGTCGGAACATTAATGAACCGTACCCCGCGTTTATACGTTGAGGCAACAAAACCACCCATGTCTGTAATTACTCCACCACCTAAATTGATGACAACAATTTCTCTCGACGCCTTATTGTCACTTAGCGCTCCCCAAAGTTGAGCACAGATTTCAATTGTCTTTGACTCTTCCCCGCTTTCAATTTCCAATAAATGAGCAGTATGAAGTGCTTCGACATGATCTAATAAGGTTGGTAGGCAATGTTGACTCGTGTTTTCATCGAGCAGAATATACTTGTCGGCGTTATTAAATTCATCAGAAGAAAGCAGTTCATTCAACTGTCCATCAGACAAGCTTCCTACCCACACTGCCCCCCAAACCGATTCTAGTTCTTTCACAAAATTTATTTTTAGCAATTAATTGGACCTTTGGACAACAAATATTGACCAACATTTTCTAGAAAAGCAAAATAAAACATCAAAGATTTGCCTAACGACCAATAAGATCTGCAAGGTACGTCAATCCTTCCGAAGGATACATTAACTGTTTATTAATCATACTATATTTGCCCTGTGAAAAATGGGGAGAAGATGTTTTCGTTTAGCAATACTGAAATAGCATTTAAAAGCCGCTCGAACAAAGAGCTAAAAATGGCTTACTGGATGTTTAAACTAGTTAGCAATAGAAACTTGGTGTCATTTGGAAAGGTCCTTTTGAATCTTGCATTTACTCTGCGAATTCCGATTTCTGGAGTGATAAAATCCACAATTTTTAGGCACTTCTGTGGTGGCGAGTCGATTGAAGATTGTAGTCAAACTATTAATCAGCTAGAGCAATACAATGTCAAAACCATTTTAGATTACTCTGTGGAAGGCAGTAAAGAAACAGGATCTTTAGACCAAACCTGCGATGAAATTCTTGCGACGCTGGATAAGGCTGCGAATAATTCAACAATTCCTTTCAGTGTGTTCAAAATAACGGGTATTTGCCCTTTTTATATTCTCGAAAAAATCGATGCCAATCGGAATTTGTCGGATGATGAAAGGGAGATCTATCAGCAATCTTACCAACGTATTGAGCAAATTTGTAGTAGAGCTCAAGAAACAAAAACCCCCGTATTTATCGATGCCGAAGAAAGTTGGATTCAGAACTCCATTGACCAAATTGCTTGGGAAATGATGGATAAATTCAACAGAGATGGAGTATATATTTATAATACCGTGCAACTCTATAGATGGGATCGATTGAAGTTTTTAAAGACATCCGTAACGCAAGCGCAGCAAAATGGCTTCGGTTACGGGGTAAAACTCGTTAGAGGAGCATACATGGAAAAGGAAGGTCACCGAGCGAAGGAACTCAATTATAGAAATCCAATACAATCAGACAAAAAAAGTACAGATAGCGACTACGACAAAGCCTTGGAGTTTTGCATTCAAAACATTGAATCTGTTGCAATTTGTGCAGGAACTCACAACGAAAAAAGTTCTATTTATTTAACGAACTTAATGGATAACAAAGGGATCCAAAAAAATGATAGTCGTGTATACTTTGCTCAACTTCTTGGCATGAGTGATCATATCAGCTTCAATCTTGCCGACGCTGGATATAACGTAGCCAAATACGTACCATACGGCCCAGTTAAAGAAGTTATGCCATACTTAATTCGTAGGGCTGAAGAAAACACCTCTGTTGCCGGACAAACTGGAAGAGAATTATCATTGATTACTTCGGAACGATCAAGGCGAAAAACTGCTTAACTACGGACAATCACAATCCGCTGCCAGCTTAGTTAGTGATCTGATGCGAGTAGAGTACGTTGATTGATCCACTTGCGAAGTGAATGTTTCGCCATTGATATCAAGTTCTAATTCGTATGAATTGTTCAACCCCTTTACCGCCTTCTTGACCCAAGATTCGGAAAGAACATTGGTCTTGAACTTCTGTTCGTCCAAATGATAACAAGATAAATAGCAACTCAACTTTGAACTCAGGTAAATTTCTTTCCCCCGTAGTTTCTTCAAAATCATTAGCATAGGCTCGTCCAGCAAGGTAAATTCATTGTTAGTCTTGCTAGCACAATCACATCCTTTCAAAGTATCACCAACCGCTACAATTGTAACCGTAGAGTCCTCTTTGTCTATTTGGAATTGAGCAGAAATACCCTCTTTTGCAATCCAATATTTTTCCATCCCACCAGACTCAGTTCGACTCCCAAAATCTACCTGTCCTCCATCCAAAATCAGGTACAAATCTTCGGTGGTCCATTTATTGCAAGCTGTCTGACATTCGATGCGCTCTGAGATTCGCACGTCACATTCAACAATAAAATCAATCAACCTTTCATTTGGTAACCATTTGCATCCCCTGTCTCCATGAAGAGTAAACAAAATTCCAATTCCCAGAACAACTCCAACTAAATAATACTGTACTCGCCGTGCCAATCGCATGGCGCAAAACTAAAAGAAATAGATTTATCGGAAGGTATAAATTCTTCCAGCGCGCCAAGTTTCTACCGCCTGAAACCACATTGTTTTATACTGAGATCTTCTATCCAACCTGAAATGGTTATCGGAATAGCGATTTGGAATTTTAACAAACGTATATGACATTGAAAACGGATTATTTTCATCGCCATAAATCCAAGTTTCTGTTCTATCTCTCCTAAACCTAACAGTGGGTTCTCCAAGAATTATTTGAAGCATTCCACGGTCTGTTTTCCATCCTTCTTTATAGGAGGTATAACGCTTATTGGCCTCAACAACTCGGCCGAAATAATACTTAATTGCAGTTCTAGCCCTCTGCTTATTGCTGCTCTTTTCAATCCAAAACCTCTCAAAGGCAGCCCTGTGATCAGGGTTATCCTTCAAACTCTTAAACTCGTCTTTAGTACACAAATACCGCAATGGGTCAATCAGCTGATCTCGACTGTCAAAATTGGGAAATCCTGCTTGAAAATTACACAACATCAAACCGGTTCCCATAGCCGTATCAACATTCAACACAGTAAATCCAGAGGGCGAAAGCGTAAGTTGTCCTCTGCCATTTTTATCGATTGGAACGTATAACAACGTATCAGGCTTATGATCAAAAGGTAAGACGGTAACCGAAACGAATGGCGGCGGTGCTGGAGCAAAGTTTCTATTAAAACAAGCAGCCTTTAGCACCGAGCCCTTATATTTCTTTGACTCAATTTTCATCTTCCCTCCAGGGATAAATTGATTAAATAGCATCTTATCCTCAGAATTTCTGAACAATAAATCTTGTCGTTGCAGTTTCCCATTCCTACTGGCATTTAAAACATGAATCCTTTGCGAATTTCGATACACATCTGTAGAAGTAATTTTCAATCGCCAATCACCTTGTTGAATTGGGATTTTCACATGACCCGTTAAACGCTTTGCTGTCCGACCCGAATCAACATCCTCAACCAAATACGTTTTTCTGTAAATTGTCTGATTTCGATCTTTGGGATCAAACAGTTCGCAATCAACTTTAAGCTTACAACAAAACGGTTCCGATTGACTAGCGCGAGTATAAAGCATCGTTCGGGAATCAAGCGTAAAAAACAAACTGGACGAGTCGGGCGAATCATGATATAACTTATATGCAACGCCTAAATCTACTACTGAATCCACTCCATTTTGCGAGTTCCGCTGATTCGATTTAAACCGACGATCAGAAGAACAACTCGATAGCACGAGAATTATCAACAATATCTGGCAAACTAATTTAACCATCCGAAGGCAAGTTATTAATTTCACTGAAATTCTATAGTAGAAATGCATCGCATTGCAGCAAATCTCACTTAGTTTTTGATTTATACCGTTTTAACTATTTGCTTCAATAGCTTACAATTCTTGTAGCAACATCTCCGCAGTTTTTGATCACTTAATTTTTAATTTTGGCATCTGAAACGTTATGAAGAGAAGACTGTTGTACATGGCCTTACTGCTGCTATGCGACAATCTAGTGATGTACGGTCAGCATATGTCGGTCGGTTCACGATCAGCAGGTCTGTCGCATGCTTCGTGCGCTTTGCATGGTGAGTGGGCTGTATTCAACAATCCTTCTGCAATGCCAATGGAAGGGAATATCCGTCTTTCTGTTTTTGTCGAAAATAAATTTTTACTGAACCACTTAAACGCGCAAGCATTTGCTGGTTCATTTCCATTAAAACAGCATAGTTCCGTTGGGTTTGGATTTAGTGGTTTGACCCAACGCCAAAACACATTAGGTCTTGTATTAATGGCTTACTCAATAAAATTGGCCAAAACTTTAAAAGCCGGAATAAGCGGTAATTATTGGTATCATCAAACTAACCAGTTTTACAAAACCAACCACAAGTTTAGTTGTACCGTTGGACTCCTATTTGAGCCTGCCAACAATCTTGTAATCGGATTTTCTATTGTAAATCCCACTCGTTCAAACGTGGCCAAATTTGCAAACGAAAAATTACCTTCTGTACTTCGTCTTGGATTTGCATACGTACTTTCTAAAAAAGTTCAATGGGTTCTAGAAATAGAAAAAGATATACTAATGAAACCCAATTTAAAAGTTGGGATCGAGTATTGTCCTAGACCAAAAATATCAATCCGATCGGGTTACTGTACAAGCCCATCGCAATTTTCCTTTGGCTTTGGGTATCAATATCATCAAATCATATTAAACCTGTCATCGTCCTACAATCTAACCTTAGGGCCTAGTTCTCAACTAGGCTTGTCATTTGTCAGAAGAAAAAAAGCTCCACAATGATTCTTCAGTGGCCGATAAAGCATGCCTTATTGGTAATAACTGTTCTTATAAGCGATGGTTTGTTTTGCCAAGAATATCCAGACGCTAATCATGACCAACACGAAATTAGAGCTGAAAGTTCAATAGGAAAGCAAATTGACCAAAACACAATTGGTGCAGATTTGATAGACGAGCCTGAACATCGTTTTAATCTAAATTCTACCAAGGATGTTCAAGTATTGGTTCAAGAAGGCATAATAAGTTTAGTTGAGGCCGAGGCAATCAAAGTCCATATCCAAAAATTTGGAAAGCTTCTTCATGTAAATGAACTCCTAGTCATTGATAATTTTACTTCTCACAGAATTGACGAAATTATGCCTCATGTTCGGGTAAATTCCACCTCCGATCACCCAACTATAAGGATTAAAAGTTTGTTCCCATTGCAAAAAACAGAAGCCGTATTTCGGTACGGAAGAACCTTGGAAAACCAAACCGGGTATGTACAAAAAAAATATATTGGTTCGCCTAACCATTATTTTTTTAGAATTAGATCAAAAATCAATCAACATTTCAGCGCAGGAATTTCAATAGAAAAAGACCCTGGTGAAGCATTTTGGAATACACAAAAGGCAATAGGGTTTGACTTTCTAACAGCTCACTGTTTCGTGCAGAACATGAAATGGATTAAGGCGTTGGCCATTGGTGATTTTCATGCGCAATTTGGACAAGGGTTAACATTTTGGAGTGGGCGTGCAATGGGAAAATCCGCAATTGTACTTAACATCAAACGATCAAGAACAGGATTAAAACCGTTTACCTCAGTTGACGAAAATAACTTCTTGCGTGGAGTAGGTACGACCCTTCGCTGGAGGAATGTAACTTATTCCTCGTTTATTTCTCACAAAAAAATTGATGCTAACCTTGACACCATCCTCGGCGGCAATGAAGTGTTAAGAAATCAGCCAACATCAGGCTTACATCGAACCTCTTCTGAAATCAGTACCAAAGACCGGGCACATGAGACTATAATAGGAGGAAATGTACAATGGGCTTTATCTAATTTTGAACTAGGCGTTACTGGAGTACAAACGATTGTTGGGAGATCTTCATATCCGATAATCAATTCGAGGCTTGTACACTTTGATCGCTCTTCAGCCGTGGGTATCAATTATGAAACTAGACTTCAAAACTTAGTGTTTTTTGGAGAATCTACCGTTTGCAATGGGCAGCAATGGGCAACTTTTAACGGATTCACATCTTCCTTAGACCCAAAGTTGTCAGTTGTTGGATACCATAGATTTTTAGGGCATTCATTCGGCAGAAAGTACATTTTTACCCTTGCCGAATCATCCAGACAAGAAAATGAGGAAGGAATGTATCTTGGATTAGAATTCCTTCCTACTCACGCATGGAAGATTTCTGCATATGTTGATTTATTTAAATTTCGCAATGCAAAGTTCGGGATGCACAATACCAACACCAGAAGACATGGTATTCTTGTTCAAACATTATTTCACCCATCTAAATCGACCAAAATATATTTTAGACTCAGATCCAATAAAAAGGAAAGAACTATCCACAATAAGGAAAACAAAATCCCAACTAATCAAACCTTTACAAAGCACAATTATAGATTGAATTTTGACTATAAAGTCAATAATCAATTCCAACTTAGGAGCCGGATTGAAGTTTCGTCAATCTTTTCTCCTGAGGTACAGCAGGGAACCTTGTTTTATCAAGATTTTATCTACAGTTCACCAAAAAATAAAGTTTCCATTCGTTTACGATATGCTCTATTTGATTGCCCATCTTGGGATTCAAGAATTTACAGTTACGAGGCTAATGTTTCTAATTTTAACATGATCCCTGCCTACGCTGGAAAAGGCTCTCGATTCTACATTAAAGCCAGGATTAAACTCTCCAAATCACTACAAATCAGTGCAAGATGGGCACAATGGTACTATGCCGATAGAAATAAAGTTGGAAACGGGCTTCAATCAATCTCCGGCAACCAAAAGCAGACCCTCAGCTTTCAGGCCAAATGGAACCTTTAGCTTAAAGAGAAAACAGCTTACAAAAACTTAAAATCTTTGCCCGGATAGTGGGCCATTGAACCTAATTGCTCTTCAATTCTAAGCAATTGATTGTACTTAGCAACTCTATCCGATCGTGAAGCAGATCCAGTTTTAATTTGCCCAGTATTAAGAGCCACGGCTAAATCTGCGATAGTACTATCTTCAGTCTCACCTGACCTATGGCTCATCACCGAAGTATAACTGTTTTTGGTAGCCAAGGCAACCGCATCAATTGTTTCTGTTAAAGTTCCAATTTGATTAACTTTTATTAGAATTGAATTAGCTATTCCTTCCGTTATCCCTCTGTTCAAGCGATTGCTATTTGTGACAAATAAATCATCTCCAACTAGCTGGCATCGGTCACCAATTGACCCTGTAAGGTTTTTCCATCCAGTCCAGTCGTCCTCTGCAAGGCCATCTTCGATAGATACAATAGGGTATTTCGCCACCCAATCAGTCCAGAACGATACCATATCATCAGAAGACAATTCATACCCAGTGGATTCAAAAAAGTAACAATTCTTATCCTCGTTAAAAAACTCTGAAGATGCAGCGTCCAAAGCGATCGAGATGTCTTCTCCCGGTTTATAACCAGCTTTTTCTACCGCTTGTAACACCACTTCAATTGCCTCCTCATTTGAAGACAAACTTGGTGCAAATCCCCCTTCATCTCCTACATTAGTTGACATCCCTTTGCTTTTCAGCACAGATTTTAGGTGGTGAAACACCTCTGTTCCCATCCTTAGCCCTTCACTGAACGATGACGCTCCGAAAGGCATTACCATAAACTCCTGAATATCTATCTTATTATCAGCATGAGAACCACCATTCAAAATGTTCATCATAGGAACTGGTAAAGTACCGGCTCCAACTCCTCCTATATACCTATAAAGTGGCTGCCCAGCTTCTTGAGCAGCAGCCCTTGATATGGCCAAAGACACCCCTAGAATTGCATTTGCACCTAACTTACTTTTATTTTCAGAACCATCGAGATGCCTCATTAAATTGTCAAGGGCACTTTGATCAAAAATATACTGCCCGACCAGGGCCTCGCTGAGTATTGTATTCACGTTATCAACAGCCTTTAGAACCCCCTTCCCCAAATAGATTCCGTTGTCATTGTCTCGTAATTCAACAGCCTCATGAATTCCTGTCGACGCTCCTGAAGGTACCGCCGCTCTTCCGAAACTACCACTTTCTGTGACCACCTCCACCTCCACCGTGGGGTTTCCTCTTGAATCTAATATTTGCCGGCCAACAACCTGCGCGATATAACTCATCTATGTCCTTTTATTAGGTTAGTTTACCAGCGTCTTACTGGTTTCATGCATCATAGTTACAAATTGATCAAATAAATATCTGGAATCATGTGGCCCAGGAGATGCCTCCGGGTGATATTGTACAGAAAAAGCCTTTTTATTCTTCAACCTAATTCCAGCGAGAGTATTGTCATTTAAGTGTACATGGGTGATTTCAATATTATCATTCCGCTCCGCTACCTCACGATCCACCACAAACCCATGATTTTGAGAAGTTATTTCACATCGACCGGTAATCAGATTTTTAACTGGATGATTAATGCCTCTATGTCCATTATACATTTTCGTTGTAGTTAATCCCTGACTAAGAGCCAAGACCTGATGACCAAGACAAATTCCGAAAACTGGAATATCAGCATCCAAAATCTGCTGAACTGTGTTTATAACATGAGTTAATGGCTTAGGATCTCCAGGACCATTTGATAACATTACCCCAGATGGATTCCATCGAGCAATATTTTCAAAAGTACTTGACATAGGGAAAACCCTCACCAAGCAACCACTTTCAACCAGACATTGTATAATACTCCGTTTAACTCCAATATCAAGAACTGCCACACGATTATCTGACTCTTGATTTCCTAATTCAAACGACTCTTTTGTACTCACTTTTGAGGCTAATTCTAAGCCATTCATGGATGGTATCCCCTCAAGACGAGACTTTAGACTTTTAACATCTGTAGTTTCGGAAGAAATTATGGCATTCATAGCTCCGTTTTCACGAATATACCTAACCAAAGCCCTGGTATCAACATCACAGATTCCAACTATATTATGTTGATGTAAAAAATTCTGAAGCCAATCCGTTTCCCCAGCTCTAGAATAAGATTCTGAAAACTTTTTAACGACCAAGCCACTAATCTTTATAGACTGCGATTCTATCTCTTTATCCTGTACCCCATAATTACCAATATGCGCAGTCGCCATGGTAAGGATTTGTCCATAATATGATGGATCAGTAAAAACCTCCTGATATCCTGTCATTCCAGTATTGAAAGCTATCTCCCCAGTGGTGGTCCCGACAACACCGCATGACTTTCCTCTAAATACGGTTCCGTCATTCAGCAATATAACGGCCGGGATATTAATATTTTCCCTCATGACGCAAATATACTTGATGCCTGAATATTTCACCAATCTAAGTTGGCTATCTTTTTTACATTTTTTCACACGGATATTGAGATTTCAATTCTACGGTACCAACTGTCATTGCACAATCAATTCGATACCCGTTCAGAAGAGTGTGTCTGAAAAGGAAAGGAGTTTCCCACAATTTAACAAGTGAGACCTTTGAATAATTCAGATTGAGATTTTGGAAACTGTTTAGTGTGACTTTT
>JAHDGY010000032.1 GCA_020631555.1 Flavobacteriales bacterium
AAGTGATAACCTAAATAAGTGGATTTTCAATAAAAAATCCAGAAAAATCAACCCCTCTAAAGGTTTTTAAGGAACGACTAACTAGCACCGCAATTGAGCCTCCTGTCAAAATTTCAGCTAGAAGAATGCCAATCAGCCATAAAAAAAGCCGTCCTTTATGGACGGCTTTCTATAGTATTAAATTCCTATTAAGACTATTCCTTTGACTCTGGCTCAGAATCATTATCCTTTTTTTCTTCCTCCTTAATTTGGTCAGCTCCCTTAGTGTCGGCATCATCAGCTTTCACCGCAGCCTCGCTCTGAGTAACTTCAAGAATTTCAGCATCAGAAGTATCCATACTCTCAGCAGCCGGATTCGCAACTAACTCCTCACTTGTGGAGGCTTCAATAGAAGCCACCTTCTTCTTAGCCCCTCTTCTCCTAGTCGATTTCTTCTTCTTAGGAGAAGATTCTTTTAGCATCAGATCATTATAGTCTACCAGCTCAATGAAACACATTTCCGCATTATCACCCAGCCTATTACCAAGCTTAATTATTCTTGTATAACCACCAGGTCTATCACCAACTTTAGCCGCTACATCTCTGAATAATTCAGAAACAACATACTTATTCTTAAGGTAACTAAACACAACCCGTCTAGAATGCATCGAGTCCGTCTTAGATTTGGTAATTATAGGTTCAACATAAAGCTTCAAAGCTTTAGCTTTCGCCAATGTTGTATTGATTCTCTTATGCTCAATTAAAGAACACGCCATATTAGCAAGCATCGCCTTTCTATGGGCACTTTTTCTTCCTAAATGATTGAATTTCTTACCGTGTCTCATCTTTTAAATTTTATTCAACCTCTCGGCTGTAATTCTTCTACTCTCTATCTAATTTATACTTGGCTACATTCATTCCAAATGACAGCCCTTTAGATTCAATAAGATCTTCCAATTCCGTTAACGATTTCTTTCCAAAATTTCTGAACTTAAGGAGATCATTTTTGTTATAAGAAACCAAGTCACCTAAAGTTTCTACATCCGCCGCTTTCAGACAATTCAATGCTCGAACGGATAAATCCATATCCACCAATTTAGTTTTAAGCAATTGACGCATGTGCAGCGAAGTCTCATCGAATTCTTCAGACGCTGTCTTTTCCTCATCATCAAGAGTTATTCTTTCATCAGAGAACAACATGAAATGATGAATTAGAATTTTAGCAGCTTCCTTTAACGCGTCCTTTGGATGAATAGATCCATCCGTATTGATGTCCAACACCAACTTCTCATAATCGGTCTTTTGTTCAACTCTAAAATTCTCAATGTTATACTTAACGTTTCTAACTGGAGTATATACTGAGTCCATGAAAATAGTTCCAAGAGCTGCACCACCCAACTTGTTCTCATCTGCCGGAACATAACCGCGACCTTTTCCTATCGATAATTCAATATGCAACTTGACCGAACTCTCCATGTGGCAAATGACGTGTTCAGGGTTAAGTACTTGAAAATTAGAAGTAAACTTACCAATATCACCCGCTGTCAAGGAGTCTTGTCCAGCAACAGTTACTACAACCTTTTCTGCACTTATATCTTCGATCTGTTGCTTGAACCTAACTTGCTTTAGATTTAACACTATCTCAGTAACATCCTCGACAACCCCAGGAATGGAAGTAAATTCATGTTCAACACCCTCTATGCGTACTGAAGTAATAGCATATCCTTCCAAAGAAGAAAGTAAAATCCTTCTCAACGCATTACCTACGGTAATCCCATAACCAGGCTCCAACGGTCTAAACTCAAATTGACCATTCTGATCATTAGAGTTGATCATTATCACCTTGTCCGGCTTTTGGAAATCTAATATTGCCATTTTTATCTATTCTTGTTTAATTAGCTGTTACTATTTACTTAGAATATAGTTCAACTATCAATTGTTCTTTAATATTCTCTGGTATTTGCTCTCTCTCTGGAACTACCATAAATTCCCCCGACATCGCTCCAGCGTTCCACTGCAACCAATCCCATTTATTGCTATTACCGGCAAGCGAACTTGAAATAACCTCTAATGATTTAGATCTCTCCCTAACACCTACTACATCACCAACTCTTAGCTGATAAGATGGAATATTAACCACCTTACCATTTACGGTTATGTGACGATGGCCAACCAACTGACGAGCACCACGTCTAGTAGGTGATATTCCCAGACGAAACACCGTATTATCTAACCTAGATTCACACAACTGCAGTAATACCTCACCTGTAATTCCAGCTTTAGCACTTGCCCTCTTGAACAAATTTGAAAACTGTCGCTCCAAAATACCGTACGTGTATTTCGCCTTTTGCTTCTCAGCCAGCTGAATTGCGTACTCAGACTGCTTGTTTCTCCGCATCTTGTTCGGTCCATGTTGACCAGGAGGATACATCTTTTTCTCCAAAGCTGAATCCGGTCCAAAAATTGGTTCTTTAAACCTTCTTGCTATCTTAGATTTAGGACCTCTATATCTTGCCATATCAATTTAATTATAAGTTGGAGCATCATGAATTAAGGCATTTCCTTCGATGATAATAATCCACTATTTGATTTACTTTTAAACTCTTCTTCGCTTAGGCGGTCTACAACCATTGTGTGGCATAGGGGTAACATCAACAATTTCAGTTACCTCAACTCCATTGTTATGAATTGCCCTTATAGCAGACTCTCTTCCAGCACCAGGCCCCTTAACATATACCTTCACCTTTCTTAAACCAAAATCATACGCCTCCTTAACACAGTCTTCAGCAGCAACTTGTCCCGCATACGGCGTATTTTTCTTTGACCCTCGAAATCCCATTTTTCCAGCAGAAGACCATGAAATCACCTGCCCTGACTTATTTGTTAACGAAATTATGATGTTGTTAAAGCTAGCTTTTATATGCGCTTCGCCATAAGCATCAACTTTCACGTTTTTTTTCTTTTTCTGATTAGCCTTAGCCATAATCTTCAATTTATTTTACGTCTACTTTGTAGCCTTCTTCTTATTTGCTACAGTTTTTCTACGTCCCTTCCTAGTCCTAGAATTATTCTTCGTTCTTTGCCCTCGAAGTGGCAATCCAGATCGATGTCGGATACCTCTTTGACATCCAATGTCCATCAATCTTTTGATGTTCAGTTGAACTTCCGACCTTAACGCCCCTTCCACCTTATACTCTTCAGAAATTATGGACCTAATCTTTCCAAGATCCTCGTCAGTCCAATCCTGAACTTTCACATTTTGATCGATTCCTGCCTTTTCCAGAAGGGTTTTGGCTGTACTCCTACCAATGCCAAAAATGTAAGTTAATCCAATTACACCTCTTTTATTCTTTGGTAAATCTATACCTGCAATTCTTGCCATGACTTTAAAGATTATCCCTGTCGCTGTTTAAACTTAGGGTTTTTTTTATTGATAACGTACAAGCGTCCTTTCCTTCTAACGATCTTGCATTCGGCAGACCTTTTCTTTAACGATGCTCTTACTTTCATTTCTATTTATATCTAAACGTAATTCGTCCTTTTGTCAAATCATAAGGCGACATCTCGAGTTTAACTCTATCACCTGGCAAAATCTTTATGTAGTACATTCTCATTTTACCAGAAATATGAGCCGTAATTACATGTCCATTTTCAAGTTCAACTCGAAACCTAGCATTTGATAACGCCTCAATTATGGTTCCATCCAATTCAATCGATGCCTGCTTCGCCATCCTTGTATTTAATTCTTATTAAGTACTTCATCAATATACCTGAACGTAGACAACACCTCAGGTCTGCCCTTACACACTGCTACGTCATGCTCGAAATGCGCACTAGGCTTTCCGTCCGCCGTAACTACCGTCCAGCCATCTTTTTCAGTAACGACCTCCTTAACTCCCATATTCACCATTGGTTCAATAGCCAGAACCAAACCTTCCTTGAGTTTTGATCCGCGGCCTCTCCTCCCATAGTTGGGAACATGAGGATCTTCATGAAGATTCTTCCCCAAACCATGACCCACCAATTCTCTAACCACACCAAAACCATTAAGCTCAGCATGACTCTGACACGCATACCCTATATCTCCCAATCTCCCACCAACAACACATTGTTCAACCGCGAACTCTAAACACTCCCTTGTAACCTTTAATAGTTTTTTCACCTCACTATCAACATCACCAACTTCAAAGGTGTAAGCTGAATCACCATAAAAACCATTCATAAATACTCCACAATCAACCGATACAATATCTCCATTAACCAAAGACTTATCATTAGGTATTCCATGCACGACAGCTTTATTCACAGAGGTACATAGCGTATTAGGAAAACCATTATATCCTTTAAAACCAGGAACACCATGGTTGTCTCTAATAAACTCCTCTGCAATGTGATCAAGCTTAATTGTTGTGATCCCAGGTTCAATAACCTTTGCCAGTTCAGCAAGAGTTTTACTAACAAGTAAAGAACTTTTCCGTACTAACTCAATCTCCTCTCTCGTTTTATAATAAACCATTAATTTAGATAGTCTGTCCCATACCAGAGACTGGCACATTCATTGATGTTCGTCCCTTTATTCTACCATTCTTCATTAGACCATCGTAGTGACGATTTAACAAATGCGTTTCAATTTGTTGCAAAGTATCTAAAACAACACCAACCATAATTAGAAGGGAAGTTCCACCGAAAAAATAAGCAAATGCTTGGTTTACTCCTGCATTCATCGCAAAAGCGGGCAAAATCGCCACCAGTGCTAAAAATACTGAACCCGGTAACGTAATTCTAGACAATATAGTGTCAATAAAATCAGCCGTACTGCGCCCAGGTTTTACTCCCGGAATAAATGCACCTTGACGTTTCAAGTCATCCGCCATTTGACTAGGATTAACCATTATCGCAGTATAAAAATAGGTAAATACAACAATTAGAATGGCAAAAATAAAATTATACCAGAATCCCTGTATATCCGAGAAAGTAGATTCAAGACCAGGTATTAACGCTGGTGCAAACATAATCGCTTGAGCAAATATAATTGGCATAACACCGGCAGCGTTTACCTTAAGAGGGATATACTGCCGTTGACCACCGGCCATCATTTGTCTTCCACCTCGTGCTGTTACAATTTGCTTGGCTCGCTGAATTGGGATTCTTCTCGTTCCTTGAACAAGCAATATAGACACTAACACCACCCCGAGAAGAAAGGCCATTTCAACGATAAAAATAACTAACTGCCCAGCCCCAGATACTTTAGAAGCAAATTCCGCTACTAACGCCATAGGCAGATTAGCAATTATCCCAATCATAATGATCAACGAGATTCCATTACCCAAACCTTTATCTGTAATTTTCTCGCCTAGCCACATAACAAACATTGTTCCTGCAATAAGAATAACTGTCGACGAAACCCACCAAGTTAAACCTGGGGCATCACCAGCGATACCACCAGCACTAACTACAAAAGTTTGCAAATAACCTGGCCCTTGAAACATGCATAAAATAATTGTGAGATACCTAGTCCATTGGTTCAATTTCTTCCTACCACTTTCACCTTCCTTTTGCATTTTCTGAATGAACGGGACCGCAATCCCCATTAACTGCATAATAATCGATGCCGATATATACGGCATAATTCCAAGAGCGAAAACCGAAGCTCTACCAAATGCACCACCAGCAAAAATGTTAATTAAATCAGTTAGTCCTCCTCCAGTAGAGGCGGCTCCAGCCGCTAAGGCATCAGAATTAACACCAGGCAGAATTACGAAAGAACCGATTCTATATATTAGAATTAATGCAAGCGTTGTAAGAATTCTACTTTTTAATTCTTCAATCTTCCAAATGTTTCTTATTGTTTCAATTAATCCTTTCATTTCGTGTAGAATAGCTTAAATTATATTAGCCTTCCCGCCTTGATCCTCAATATTATCTTTGGCAGCAGCCGAAAAAGCATGCGCATTCACTTCCAACGAAGCGCTCAACTTACCTCTCCCTAAAATCTTTATTCTATCATTTTTTGAAGCTAGCCCTTTGCTAATGAGAAGTTCTGGAGTGATTGTCTTGACTTTAGACGAATCTGCTAACTCCTGAATAGAATCCAAATTAATTCCCTTATAATCAAGTCGGTTAACATTCTTAAAGCCGAATTTAGGTACTCTACGCTGCAGTGGCATTTGACCACCTTCGAAACCAACTTTCTTAGAATACCCAGATCTAGATTTTGCACCCTTATGTCCTCTGGTAGAAGTTCCTCCATAACCAGACCCCTGACCTCTGCCGACTCTCTTCGATTTATGTATAGCCCCGTTAGAAGGCCTCAAATTATTCAATTCCATGGTTTATAAATTACAGCTTTCTACTTCAACCAGATGATTTACCGTTTGGACCATCCCAAGCACTTGCGCGTTAGCTTCCTTTTCAACGATTTGATTCAACTTTCTTAATCCCAGCGCATTCAAAGTTAACTTTTGCTTTTTTGGCCTATTAATAGCACTTCGAACCTGTCTTATTTTGATTGTCGCCATTACCACTTAACTTTATCCATTAAAAACTTTATCTAATGTAACTCCTCGTTGTCGAGCCACCATATTTGCATCACGAAGCTGCGCTAATCCCTGAATCGTAGCTTTAACGACATTGTGTGGATTCGACGACCCTTGAGACTTAGCCAAAACATTTTTAACCCCGGCACTTTCCAAAACTGCACGCATAGCTCCTCCTGCGATAACCCCAGTACCTTCGGAGGCAGGCTTCATAAATACACGAGCGCCAGCATACTTTCCTTTTACAGAATGCGGTAGCGTTCCCCTAACGATTGGAACCTTCACAAGGTCTTTCTTAGCGTCATCAATACCCTTTGATATTGCTTCACTAACTTCCTTAGCCTTCCCTAACCCATGGCCAACTACACCGGCTTCATTTCCAACCACAACTATAGCAGAGAAACTAAATGTCCTTCCTCCCTTTGTTACCTTAGTCACCCTATTAATCGTGACTAACTTATCCTTTAATTCTATGTCCGTTGATCGAACTTGCTTGTTATCTTTAGACATACATTTAAAATTTTAAACCTGCTTCTCTAGCCCCCTCGGCCAAAGACTTAACCCTACCGTGATACAGGTATCCATTTCTGTCAAATACTACAGTGCTGACACCAACACTAGCCGCTTTACTTCCAAGCAGCTTTCCTACCTCTTTAGCCTGTTCAACCTTAGAAATACTCTCATCACTACTTAAACTTCGCGACGACTCAGCAACGAGCGTAACACCAGCGGCATCGTCAATTATCTGAGCGTAAATATCTTTATTACTTCTAAACACAGACAGCCTTGGCACACTTCCTGTACCGGATATCTTACCGCGAACTCTCCTTTTGATCCTCGCTCTTCGTTGTTCCTTACTTAATGACATATAAAACAATTTATCAGAAGACTTAATTACCCAGCGGATTTACCTGCTTTCCGTCTAATCTCTTCACCTTTATATCTAATCCCTTTACCTTTATATGGTTCTGGTTTCCTGAAGGACCTTATCTTTGCCGCAACCTGACCAACCAGCTGCTTGTCAATTGATTCCAACGTAACCAGAGGTGGTTTCCCCTTTTGTGTTTCCGTCATAACCTTAACCTCTTCTGGAATCTTAAAGTGAATCGGATGAGAATAACCAACCGCTAATTCCAGAATTTGCCCTTTTGCATTTGCTCTAAAACCAACGCCAACCAATTCTTGATGAATTTTGTAGCCTACTGAAACCCCTATTACCATGTTATTCAACAATGCACGGAATAACCCGTGCTTCGCCTTCACTTCTTTTTGTTCAGATCCTCTCCGCAACAGCACCGCACCATCATCCAACTCAACAGATATTTCAGCATCCAGTTCGAGCATTAGTTCACCTTTACTTCCCTTTACCCTTACAATATTTCCTTGAGAAACTGAAATTTCCACACCGGCAGGAAGATTAATCGGAGCATTTCCTATTCTTGACATTTTTAACCTCCAAACAATTTAATGAACAAAACAAAGTATTTCACCACCAACATTTTCTCTGCTAGCCTCCTTATCTGTAATAACACCTTTAGACGTTGACAGAATAGCAAGCCCAAGACCATTTAGAACTCTGGGTAACTCTTTCGCACCAGTGTATTTTCTAAGACCAGGACTTGAAACCCTTTTCAACGATGTAATAGCAGGCTGCTTAGTAAGTGAATTATACTTCAACGCTATCTTAATAACACCTTGCTTGTTATCATCGACAAACTTATAATTCAAAATAAACCCCTTATCGTGCAGGATCTTTGTAATCTCTTTTTTCAGATTTGAACTAGGAATTTCCACAACCCGGTGTTTAGCCGCAACTGCATTTCTAATCCTTGTAAGAAAATCCGCTATTGGATCAGTAACCATTTTTTTAAATTAATTTCTTATTTAAACTGAACGATATATAAAATTTACCAACTAGCTTTGGTAACCCCCGGGATTTTACCAGCAAGAGCCATTTCTCTGAATGTGACTCTTGAAATACCAAATTGGCGGATGTATCCTCTTGGTCTTCCAGTAAGTTGACATCTATTATGCAACCTAACCTTGGAAGAGTTCGCCGGCAATTTCTGGAGCGATTCCCAGTCCCCGGCCATCTTCAAGGCTGCCCTCTTATCTGCATATCTGGCAACAAGAACTTCTCTCTTCCTTTCTCTTGCCTTCATTGATTCTTTAGCCATGTTCTTATTTATTTTTTGTAAAAGGAAACCCAAATGAATCTAATAAGGCCTTTGCTTCCTCGTCCGTTTTAGCTGTAGTAACAAAGGTGATATCCATTCCTGTTATGTTATTTACCTTGTCTATATCAATTTCCGGAAAAACAATTTGCTCTTTAATTCCCATATTGAAATTACCTTTACCATCAAATCCTGAAGCCCTCACCCCTCTGAAGTCCCTCGTCCTCGGTAAGGAAATTGCAATAAGGCGATCAAGAAACTCATACATGCGGTCGCCACGAAGAGTTACTTTAGCGCCAATAGGCATTCCTTTTCTCAACTTGAAATTGGATACGTCCTTTTTAGACAAAGTTGGTACGGCCTTCTGACCAGTGATTGATGTCATCTCCTTAACCGCAGAATCAACCAATTTCTTGTCTGCTACTGCCTTGCCAATTCCTTGACTAAGCACAATCTTCTCAATCTTTGGAACCTGCATAATTGAAGTATAGCTAAACTTAGTTTTCAAGTTAGCCACAACCTCATCTTGATACAAGCTTTTTAATCTTGGTGTATAATTCATCACTCAATCACCTCCCCTGATTTTTTTGTAAACCGGACATTGTTACCAATATCATCAGCTTTAATTCCAACTCTAGATGGCTTTCCTGACTTGCTATCAATTAACATCAAATTTGAAACGTGTATGCTAGCCTCTTGGTCTACTATTCCACCTTCCGGTTTAACCTTACTAGCTTGGGGCTTCATATGCTTTTTAACAACATTTAACCCTTCTACGACCGCTCTCAAACTTTTTCTATTGACACTTAATACCTTGCCTTGTTTACCCTTGGCAACACCAGCAATAACCATTACAGTATCATCCTTTTTAATTTTCAGTTTACTCATCACTTAGTCAACTAAATTACAACACCTCAGGTGCCAATGAAACGATTTTCATGAATTGTTTCTCTCGCAATTCCCTTGCAACAGGTCCGAAAATCCGAGTTCCCCTCATCTCTCCACCTGCATTCAATAGAACCACTGCATTATCATCGAACCGAATATAAGACCCGTCAACCCTACGCACCTCCTTTTTTGTTCTAACCACAACCGCTGGTGACACAGTTCCCTTCTTTATGTTTCCATTAGGCATGGCGTCCTTTACCGTAACCACAATTTTGTCCCCAATCGAGGCATATCTTCTTTTTGTCCCACCTAGAACACGAATACAAAGTACCTCTTTTGCTCCGCTATTGTCCGCTACCGCTAATCTAGACTCTTGCTGTATCATAACCGATTATTTCGCCTTTTCAACAATTTCGACCAGTCTCCAGTTCTTTGATTTACTGAGTGGTCTAGTTTCCATAATACGCACCGTGTCACCAATGCTACACTCATTCTTTTCATCATGGGCACGGAACTTACTTGTCTTCTTAACAAACTTACCATACTTCGGGTGCTTAACCTTTCGCTCCACGGCAATCGTTATAGACTTATCCATTTTATTGCTAACCACTAAGCCAACACGTTCCTTTCTTAAATTTCTTTCCATTGCGTTAAATTAAGGCTTACGTTTAGTTAATTCTGTTTTTAATCTAGCGACCGTCCTCCGGGTTGCTCTAATTGTAAGAGGATTCTCTAACTCCGAAACCTTGTGATTGATCCTCATTCTTTTTAGACCTAGCTGCACCTCGTCAATCCTTTTCAATAGTTCCTCTGTGGTCAGTTTTTTAATTTCTGCTTGTTTCATCTTTGCACAATGTTTTACACCCGCCTATAATCAGCGCGTACAACAAACTTAGTTTTAACAGGGAGCTTTTGAGCAGCTAACCGCATAGCCTCCTGAGCTATTTCAAATGGGACTCCCTCACACTCAAACATAATCCTTCCTGGCTTAACCACAGCAACCCAGTGGGAAGGAGCTCCCTTTCCTTTACCCATTCTAACCTCTGCCGGCTTAGATGTAATTGGCTTATCAGGAAAAATTCGAATCCAAACTTTACCTTCCCTTTTCATATATCTAGTAACCGCAATACGTGCAGCTTCGATCTGTCGAGACGTAATAAAGCCCTCTTCCACTGTTTTAATTCCGAACGAGCCGAAAGCAATTTGACTTCCTCTCTGGGCCAAACCTTTGACCCGACCTTTTTGCATCTTTCGGAATTTCGATTTCTTTGGCTGTAACATTGTAATTTCTTTTACTTACTTCTTTACCCTACTTTCTCTTTGGCTTGAACTTTCCTCCTTTAGATTTTCCCTTTCCAGAAGACAATCCTACGTTGGGAGATAAATCCCTTTTCCCAAAGACTTCACCCTTACAGATCCAAACTTTAATCCCTATTCTACCGTAAGTCGTGTGAGCCTCTGAAAGCGCATAGTCAATGTCCGCCCTAAATGTATGAAGCGGCGTTCGTCCATCCTTATACATTTCACTTCTAGCCATTTCAGCGCCATTTAATCGCCCCGAAATCTTCACCTTAATTCCCTCAGCTCCCATTCTCATAGTAGAAGCAATAGCCATTTTAATCGCTCTACGAAAAGAAATCCGGGCTTCGATCTGCCTTGCTATTCCATCGGCTACCAGTTGAGCATCCAACTCTGGTCGCTTGATCTCAAAAATATTAATTTGGACGTCCTTCTTAGTGAGCTTTTTAAGCTCCTCCTTCAATTTATCAACCTCTTGTCCACCTTTACCTATTATAACTCCCGGTCGCGCAGTGTTAATTGTAACCGTAACCAACTTTAACGTACGTTCAATAATAATCTTCGCTACACTAGCCTTAGTTAGCCTCGCCAACAGATATTTTCGAATTTTTTCATCCTCGACAAGCTTAGCAGTATAATCTTTACCCCCATACCAGTTCGATTCCCAGCCACGAATATAACCTAACCTATTGCCTATTGGATTTGTCTTTTGTCCCATTACCTTAATTATTTCTTAGCAGCGGTATCCACCACCAATGTAACGTGATTTGATCGTTTACGTATTCTATGTGCTCTACCCTGAGGAGCTGTTTGCAACCGCTTCATCATCTTCCCACTGTCCACATACACCTCCTTCACAACAAGATTTGCATCTTCAGGTCTATCACCTTCGTTCTTTGCTTCCCAGTTTGCAATTGCCGAACGCAACAACTTCTCCAATCTATCCGAAGCCTCCTTAGGACAATATTGCAATATAGCAAGAGCTTTAAACACCTCTTCCCCTCTAACCATATCTGCGACCAACCTCATCTTCCTCGGAGAAGTAGGACAATTATTCAATTTCGCAAAGCTACAATTCTTTCTTGTTTCTTTTAACCTCTCAGCCGAATTATGTTTCCTTACACCCATAATTTAGATAGTCTTTGAGTCTGTTATTTCTTTTTCTTTTTGTCCGCATGCCCTCTAAAATTTCTAGTAAGTGCAAATTCTCCAAGCTTATGTCCTACCATATTTTCTGTAACATACACAGGCATAAATTTCATACCATTGTAAACCGCAATCGTAAGCCCTACAAATTCCGGAGTAATGGTGGACGCTCTAGACCAGGTCTTTATCACCGCCTTTTTACCACTTTCCTGTGCCTCATCCACTCTTTTCATAAGCTTATAATGAACAAAGGGTGGTTTCTTTAATGATCTAGCCATACCAAATTATTTCTTTCTTCTTTCAATTATGAATTTATTTGACGCCTTCTTCTTAGCCCGCGTTTTGAAACCCTTTGCAGGCATACCATTACGTGATCTTGGATGGCCTCCAGACGACCTACCTTCCCCTCCACCCATAGGGTGATCAACCGGATTCATAACAACACCCCGAACTCTAGGCCTTCTACCAAGCCATCTAGTGCGACCTGCCTTACCTGATCTAGTTAAATTATGTTCCGAATTCGAAACAGAACCTATCGTTGCATAGCATGCAGTTAAAATCATTCTAGTCTCCCCAGATGGTAGCTTTATGATAGCATACTTACCATCGCGGGCATTCAATTGCGCATAGGAACCAGCACTTCTAGCAATAGCACCTCCTCTTTTAGGATCAAGCTCTACATTATGAATTACTGTCCCTAATGGAATTTCGCTCAACGGGAGGGCATTCCCGACCTCTGGCACAGAACCCTGACCAGACATAACTTCCTGTCCCACTTTCAGCCCCTCAGGAGCTAATACATAGCGCTTCTCACCATCCCGATAAGCGACAAGCGCTATTCTTGCCGATCTGTTCGGATCATATTCGACACTTTTAACGACAGCCACCATCCCGTGCTTTTCTCTCTTGAAGTCAATTGACCGATAACGCCTTTTGTGACCACCACCTAAGTAACGCATAGTCATCTTACCATTATTATTTCTCCCACCAGACTTTTTTATTGGATAAAGTAAACTCTTCTCAGGTTTGTCAGAAGTAATCGTATCAAAATCGCTAACAATCTTGTGACGCTGACCCGGTGTAACTGGTTTTAATTTTCTTAAGCCCATCTTCTAAAATTTAAATGCTACCATATAAGTCAATAGTATCACCCTTTGCCAGGATCACAATTGCCTTCTTGTAGGCTTTCTCAGTTTGATAGGAAACACCGCGGTTTGTATACTTAAGCTTAGGCTTTCTAACTCCATAACTCACTGTATTCACCGATTCAACCGCTACGCCATACATCTCCTCAACAGCCTTCTTTACCTCGATTTTATTTGCCGTTTTATTTACTATGAATGTAAACCTACCATGTTTTTCTTGATCAAGAGTAGCTTTTTCAGTAATCACTGGTTTAACTATAATTGCCTTCATACGTCCTTACTTAAACATGTTATCAACAACATCAACGGCACTTTCCGACAAAATAACCTTGTTGGCGTTCAGCACGTCATACGTGTTCAGTTCATTTGCCAGGATCACCTTTGCACCCTGGATATTTCGTGATGACAAATATAAATTCCGGTCATCAGCACCAATAACTAATAGAGATTTTCTACCGTTCAGCTCAAGATTTCGTAGCATCTTAGAGTACTCACTAGTCTTAGGTGTATCAAAGTTGAAATCCTCAAGAATCAGTATACAATTAGATTTCGCCTTATAAGAAAGCGCCGATCTCCTTGCTAATCCACGCACCTTTTTGTTCAGCTTGAACCCATAATTCCTCGGCTTCGGACCAAACACTCGTCCACCACTTCTAAACAAAGGACTCTTTTTGCTACCAGCCCTGGCAGTACCAGTACCTTTTTGTTTCTTAATTTTTTTCGTACTTCCAGTAACATCACCACGTTCTTTCGCTTTGTGTGTGCCTTGTCGTTGGTTTGCTCTAATCAGTTTGATATCCAGGTAAATAGCATGGTCATTCGGTTCTATAGCAAATACACTATCCGTTAGCTTCACCTTTTTGCCTGTCTCTTGGCCATCTATATTTAATACTGCCAGCTCCATTACTTCTCAATAATTACATAAGAACCTCTGGCACCAGGAATCGACCCCTTAATAACCAACAAATTCCTTTCCAGTAAAACTTTAACAACTTGCAGATTCTGCACCTTAACCCTCTGATTACCCATTTGGCCCGCCATTTTCATTCCTTTGAAAACACGAGCTGGATACGAAGCTGCACCAATAGATCCTGGTGCCCGTTGCCTATTATGCTGTCCATGAGTCGCTTGACCAACCCCACCGAAATTGTGGCGTTTGACTACACCCTGAAAACCTTTACCCTTAGACGTACCTACTACGTCTACAAATTCACCTTCTTCGAATAGATCCACGGTCACAACATTTCCAAGCTGCATATTTTCGAATCCCTTGAACTCCACCAACCTCTTTTTTGGTTCCACTTTAGCTTTACTAAAATGTCCCTTTAACGCAGATGACGTGTTCTTTTCCTTCCTGTCCTGATAGCCAAGCTGCACTGCATGGTAACCATCTGTTTCAGCAGTCTTAACTTGTGTTACAGTACAAGGCCCAGCCTCGATAACGGTGCATGGCATATTCTTGCCATCGACCCCGTAGACACTAGTCATCCCGATTTTTTTTCCAATCAATCCTGACATGGTCTTTATAATTATACTTTAATTTCTACATCAACACCGCTCGGTAACTCTAGCTTCATCAGTGCATCAACAGTTTTGGATGACGAACTGTAAATATCCATCAACCGTTTATAAGAGCACAATTGAAACTGTTCCCTAGCTTTCTTATTAACGTGCGGCGACTTTAACACTGTATAAATCCGTTTGTGCGTTGGTAATGGAATCGGACCATTAACAACAGCACCAGTAGACTTTACAGTTTTAACAATTTTTTCTGCACTCTTATCAACCAAGTTATGATCGTAAGACTTAAGCTTTATTCTAATTTTTTGACTCATTAACTCGTTAGTTATATGATTTTATGCCTCAACTTTACCCTTAGCCTTAGAGATCACGTTTTCAGCAACATTCTTTGGACACGCTTCGAAGTGATCAAACTCCATAGTAGAAGTAGCACGTCCAGAGGTAATTGTTCTCAGCTGTGTAACGTAACCGAACATTTCAGAAAGCGGAACAAACGCCTTGACAACCTTAGAACCTGCTCTATCATCCATCCCATTAATCATACCCCTCCTTCTATTCAAATCAGCCACTACATCTCCCATATTCTCCTCGGGCGTTAGAACTTCCAACTTCATAATAGGTTCCATCAGCTGGGCGCCAGCTTGCGGAATTGCATTTCGGTACGCCATCTTAGCTGCCAACTCAAACGACAATTGATCCGAATCAACCGCATGATAAGATCCATCGAATAATGTCACCTTCATAGAATCCATCTGGAAACCAGCCAGCACTCCGTTCTTCATGGCTTCTTTGAACCCCTTCTCTACAGATGGAACGAACTCCTTAGGAACATTACCACCTTTAATCTCATTTACAAATTCTAAACCTTCCTTACCTTCTTCAGCCGGCTCAATAGTAACCTGAATATCCGCAAATTTACCGCGACCACCTGACTGTTTCTTGTAAACTTCACGATGTGTAACCGACCCTGTTATTGCCTCCTTATAAGAAACTTGAGGAGCTCCTTGATTACACTCAACCTTAAACTCTCGCTTCAATCGATCAATGATAATATCTAAGTGTAGCTCTCCCATTCCAGAAATAACCGTTTGCCCAGTTTCTTCATCCGTCCTTACTTGAAATGTAGGATCTTCCTCTGCGAGTTTACCCAACGCTATTCCGAGCTTATCAACATCTGCCTGGGTTTTTGGCTCAACCGCCACTCCAATAACTGGATCTGGAAAATCCATTGACTCCAAAACAATAGGTGCGTTTTCTGCACATAAAGTATCCCCAGTCCTAATATCCTTAAAACCAACTAACGCGGCAATATCCCCACAGTGCAACTTGTCAATTTGATTCTGCTTATTTGCGTGCATTTGGAAGATTCTTGAAATCCTTTCCTTCTTGCCAGTCCGGGTGTTAAGAACATATGAACCAGATGGTAATTCACCCGAATAAGCTCGAGTAAAACACAATCTTCCAACAAAAGGGTCTGTAGCAATTTTAAATGCAAGCGAAGAAAACGGCTCCTCGATGCTTGGCTTCCTTGAAGCCTCCTCGTCCGTATCAGGATTCACGCCTACAATAGCCTCAGTATCGAGAGGAGAAGGCAATATTTCCATCACCATATCCAGCATAGCCTGAACCCCTTTGTTCTTAAACGCTGAACCACACATCATTGGAACAACTTTCCCTCCAATAGTAGCTTCCCGCAGAGCTTCCAAAATTTCTCTTTCGGTAAGAGATGCCGGATCCTCAAAATATTTTTCCATCAACGTATCATCAAACTCGGCAACGGCTTCAAGCAATTGCTCTCGATACATCTCTGCCTCATCATTTATATCTTCTGGAATATCGACCTCAGTAAAGGTCATACCTTGATCTTCATCGTTCCATACAATCCCCTTGAAATTAATCAAGTCCACTACCCCTTTAAAATCGTCTTCAGCACCAATGGGGATCTGTAAAGGCAAGGCATGACTCCCTAACATTTCCTTAACCTGCTTACACACGTTCAAGAAATCCGCACCTTGTCTATCCATTTTATTAACAAAACCAATTCTTGGCACGTTATAATTATCCGCCAGTCTCCAGTTAGTTTCAGACTGAGGCTCCACGCCGTCAACTGCACTAAACAAAAACACCAAACCATCCAAAACTCGCAACGACCGATTTACCTCGACAGTAAAATCAACGTGTCCCGGAGTATCTATAATATTAACATGATAATCATTACCTCTGTACGGCCAATTCAAGGTAGTCGCGGCAGAAGTAATAGTAATCCCACGCTCCTGCTCCTGCTCCATCCAATCCATTGTAGCCGCACCATCATGAACTTCACCGATTTTATGACTTACACCACCGTAATACAAAATGCGTTCAGTGGTAGTCGTTTTACCAGCATCAATATGGGCTGCAATCCCAATATTTCTTGTAAATTTTAAATCCCTTTTTGCCATTCCAATCAGCTATAGTGTAGAGTAATAAATTAAAATCTAAAATGCGAAAAGGCCTTATTCGCTTCAGCCATTCGATGCGTATCCTCCTTCTTCTTGTAAGCAGCGCCTTCCTCCTTAGAAGCCGCAAGAATCTCCCCAGCCAGTCTTTGAGCCATAGTTTTCTCGTTTCTTTTTCTAGCAAACGATATCAACCATTTAACCCCCAAAGACTTCTTTCTAGAATCACGAACCTGAGTCGGAATCTGAAAAGTAGCCCCGCCAACTCTCCTACTCTTAACCTCAACTGCAGGAGTCACGTTAGTCACAGCCTTACGCCAAGTATCAAGAGCCTCTTCACCTTCTTCAACCTTCTCCTTAACTATATCAATAGCATCATAAAAAATATTAAACGCAACACTTTTCTTACCATCCAACATCAAGTTGTTAACAAACTTTGTCACCTCCACATCATTAAACTTCGGATCAGGTAAGATTATATGCTTTTTTGCTTTTCTTCTTCTCATGACTCAACAATCAACAATTACTATTTCTTTTTAGGCTTTTTTGTCCCATACTTACTACGACGCTGATTCCTACCTTCCACACCAGCAGTATCAAGCGCTCCTCTAACAACATGATATCGAACACCAGGCAGATCTTTCACCCTACCACCCCGAACAAGAACAATAGAGTGCTCTTGAAGATTATGACCTTCTCCACCAATGTAGGCATTAACTTCTTTCCCATTGGTCAACCTAACCCTTGCCACTTTTCTCATAGCCGAGTTTGGCTTTTTTGGAGTAGTAGTATAAACCCGCACACAAACCCCTCTCCTTTGCGGACAAGAATCTAAGGCTACAGATTTACTCACTTTTACCTTGGCAGTCCTACCTTTTCTTACTAATTGTTGTATCGTTGGCATTCCTCAAAAAACGCTTAATTAATCAATATTTTCCCAAGCCTAAAATATTTTTGGGGCTGCAAAGATACAAGAATATGGAGATGCTGCAACCCTTTCCACTTTTTTTTCACATTTAACTGTAAAAAATGTAGTTCCAGCCGTTTTGGGACCATAAAACTGCAATTATTTTTAGCTTAATAGCATATTGCACGCACTGAAATCACCATTAGAGATTGCCCGCTAAACTTACCTGGATCGAACGACTTTACCGTTTGATGCTCGGAGAAATTCTCTCCATTTGCACCTTTAGCTTTAATTATGCAGACGTACGTACAATCATATACTGGCTGGCCGGCAATATTCCTACCATCCCATGAAGCAGTTGGACTTACAGAATGATAGACAACCTCTCCCCAACTATTGATAACCATAAAATCCATTTTCACTATCCCTCTATGATTCAGAGCAAATCGATTATTTATTCCGTCCCCATCAGGCGAAAAAATATTTGGAATAACCAATTCTGCCTTAACTGTTGCGATTACGATCGCCTTGGCAGTGTCGGCACACCCTAATGAATCCTTCGCTATTAGTTGGACTTCATACCTACCCCAATCTTAGTATACCTGTTGCGGAGATTCGACATTATCAAAATCCCAATGATAGGAGTCATCTCCTATCGTTTGATTGTGAAATTCAACCAACAATGGTATTTCTCCCTCCTCTGGTGTTGCAATAAAACCGCAATAGGGTAGTGTCCAGATCCATATTAAGAACGGTTACTCCACTAGGTGCTTGTCTCGCAGAATGAAACCACCAACCGGCGCCCATCGGGGTACCCCCCGGATACTTGCCCTGAACTGTAAATTGATCATAGAGAACATATCCCTTTGGGTGCCAAACCCACATAGAATTAGGTTCTCGACAGGCTTGCGGCAGAGTAACCGTTGGCATGACTGTAGATAAATCATAGGCATTGCCCATTTCTGGAACTACACCGTGCAAAAAATTCCTTTTGGTCTGTTTGTACTTATTTGTGTCGTAACAAAATTCAACCTTCGTACCCGGCAAGTAGTTTCCATTTGCATCAGCTGCCGGTGTTGAGCTTTTAACGTAAAGTTGATCTTGAACATTGCCTCCCTCTGTATTGCGATAAGTTTCTATACAAATATCAAATTCGCCAACGTTATTTCCTGAAGCACTTATTACCGAAATTAAAACAGAACCACCAAATTCTGCATTGAATCCAGTTAACTTAGTCTTCCCCCAAAAACCCGACTGACAGTAAAAATCAAAATTGTTACCGCAATTGTACCACATCTGAATAAAGGAATCTTGAATATCTTCGCTCACCACCTCCACATCTATCATATCAAATATTAAAAACTAAATCAACTGTATACCAAACTCGAGGTCCTTGAATTTTACCACAAGTAGAAATCGTCCCAGAACCTACAACATTAGCCCCATTGTTACATTCAGAATACAAGCAAGCCTTTCCGTTTAACACATGACCACCGTTCACATCTCTCGGATTAGAACATTCATCACTAACCGGACACGGATTAGGATAAGATTTGACACACAAATCAAACTTTCCAACTGCTTGCCCCCCCTGTGGAGACACACTCAAATAAGTTGTTCCTCCATTTACTGAGGTTCCGGTGATAGAAGCACTCGAACCTACAGCGCAATACTCGCTACCCGAGTAATAAGAATTGCAATTTTTTCAAACTAAAATATAGGGAATAAAACCTGAACTAAAAGGAGCTATTGACGGCTCAACAAATCATTACCTTTGATCCGTATGGAATACTTGAGTCATTTAAACCAAAATCAACGTGACGCCGCCTCTTACATCGATGGACCATTAATGGTTATCGCCGGCGCCGGATCTGGTAAAACCAGAGTGTTAACTTACAGGGTAGCACACCTCATTAAACAAGGAGTAGACCCTTTCAATATTCTGGCACTAACCTTTACGAACAAGGCCGCCAAGGAAATGAAAGAACGAATAACAAAAATTATAGGGAGTAATGAGGGCCAGAATATTTGGATGGGAACTTTTCACTCCATCTTTGCTAGAATTCTAAGAACAGAACACGAAAAGATCGGTTATCCGAGAAATTTTACAATATACGACACACAAGACTCCAGAAACCTTGTGAAAACCATTGTAAAAGAAATGAATCTTGATGACAAGATTTATAAACCAGCGGGAGTCTTGAGCCGAATTTCCTCCGCCAAAAGCAATTTAATCTCCGCTCAAGCATACTTGAAAAACGCCGAAATTGCCAGTGACGATCGAATGAGCAATCGGCCTAAAATTGGTGAAATATATTTAACCTATCAGAAGCGGTGCTTTAAAGCAGGGGCAATGGACTTTGACGACCTATTATTTAAGACTAATGTTCTGCTCAAAGACCATCCTGACGTCTTGCTAAGTTATCAGCACAAATTCAAACACATTCTGGTTGACGAGTATCAGGACACCAACTTCTCTCAATATTTGATTGTCAAAAAACTAGCAGCCACGCATGAAAACCTTTGTGTCGTCGGCGACGATGCGCAAAGTATCTATGCCTTCCGAGGCGCCAATATTCAAAATATATTGAATTTTAAACGGGATTATCCAGACTACAAGCTCTTCAAGCTTGAGCAAAACTATCGCTCAACCAAAGTTATTGTAAACGCTGCCAATAGCATCATTGCTAAGAATCAGGATCAGATCAAAAAAAATGTCTGGACCAGCAACGCAGAAGGAAACCGTATTAAAGTAATTAAGGCCCTAACGGACAACGAAGAAGGCAACGTGATTGCCCAAAACATTTTTTCAACGATTCAGAATGAACAAGCACGAAACGACGAATTCGCGATTTTGTACAGAACCAACGCCCAATCGAGATCGTTTGAAGAAGCTTTAAGAAAACGTAACGTCCCCTACAAAATCTACGGCGGACTGTCCTTTTACCAGAGAAAAGAAGTGAAAGACTTACTCGCATATTTTCGTCTCACAGCCAATCACAATGATGAAGAAGCATTGAAAAGAATCATTAACTTTCCGAAACGAGGTATTGGCAAAACTTCTATCGATAAGGCTATTGTGGTAGCTAACGAAGCGGGGGTAACCCTTTGGGATGTAATAACCACCCCAGAGAATTATGCTTTGGCGTTAAACACGGGTACTAGAAATAAGCTTGGCGAATTCACCACAATGATAAAGAGCTTCGCCACTAAATTAACGTCAGCTCCAGCCTACGAACTGGCACATGAAATTGCCTCGTCTTGCGGTATTCTAAAAGAATTTTACGCCGACAAAACCCCAGAAGGAATTAGCAAATACGAAAACCTTCAGGAGCTTTTAAATGGTATTAAAGAATTTTCAGAGCCGAAAAATGACGATGATCAAATAATCCCGCTGGGAGATTTCTTAATTGATGTAGCGCTGTTAACGGATGCCGACAATGAAAACCCCGAAGAAAAAAACAAGGTGACATTGATGACTATTCACGCCTCCAAAGGACTGGAGTTTCCTTATGTGTATATCGTCGGTTTGGAGGAGAATTTATTCCCATCACAAATGTCTTTGAACACAAGATCAGAATTGGAGGAAGAAAGGCGGCTTTTCTACGTTGCACTAACAAGAGCTGAGAAGACAGCCGTTCTATCTTATGCTACGAGCCGCTACCGGTGGGGAAACCTAATTACCTGTGAACCAAGTAGATTTATAGAAGAAATTGACCCTTCATTTCTGGACGTTGAAACTGCCGGTCCCTCTTCCAAGTCGACCAGAAAACAGGAAGTATTTGGTTTTGGAAAATCTTCAGCAAGTGCAAATCAGAGCACAAAGGTGGCACCAGCACCTAAACCCAGCAATCTCAAAAAGGTGACTTCATCAATCGGAACAACTACCATTAGTGATGTTGCAGTGGGCAATAATGTAAGTCACGAACGGTTTGGCAAAGGAAAAGTAATTAATATTGAAGGTGATCTCCCGAATCAAAAGGCCACCGTCTTTTTTCCTTCGGTCGGGCAAAAACAATTGTTATTAAAATTTGCCAAACTAGTTGTTCTAGACTAAACGACGCTTAAAAACACTATTTTTACCAACTCATAATTGTTCAATACGCAATAAATGGACACAGCTACAGGATTAGAATATAACACCCAAAGACCAATGCTAACCCTTCCAGAATATGGTAGGAACGTGCAGAATATGATCAACTTCTGTTTAACAGTGGAAGATCGAGAAGAAAGAAACAAAGTGGCCAACGCGATTATTTCGGTGATGGGCCAACTAAATCCAGATCTTAGAGATACTGAAGATTATACCCACAAACTTTGGGCGCATTTGTTCATAATGTCGAACTTCGAACTGGATGTAGATTGCCCTTATCCAAAGCCTTCAGCTGAAACATTCCAGGAGAAACCCGAACGAATTCCCTATCCTCATAACAAAATCAGATATGGTCATTACGGTAAAACCGTTGAACGACTTATAGAGGCGGCATCGAGTTATGAGGAAGGCGAAGAAAAAGATGAATTGACTTTACAGATTGCCAATTTGATGAAGCGCTCTTACCTAGCGTATAACAGAGATACGGTTGATGATCAAGTTATTGTTGACCAACTGTATAGTTTATCCAGCGGTAATCTTAAGATTCAAGATCCCGCTAATCTAGTAAGCACTTATGAGGTTTTGAAATCGATCAAAGCGAATAACCAAAATTGGGGATCGAAGAAAAAATCCAATAACAAAAAACGTCCAAATCCAAAGAAGAAAAAACGGCATTAAATGGGAGCCTTTGAAATCCACGGCGGCAATAAACTGAAAGGAGAGTTAATACCCCAAGGAGCAAAAAATGAAGCGCTTCAAATTTTATGTGCTGTCCTTCTTACAGCGGACAAAGTCACAATAAGTAATATCCCTGATATTGTTGATGTCAACAAACTTATTGACCTGCTAAAGGCACTCGGTGTTAAAATTGAGAAGGTTAACCAACACTCTTACATTTTCCAAGCAGACGATATAGACATCAACTTTCTTAAGTCGGAAGAATTTAAAAAGAAAGGCGGAAGTTTAAGAGGATCCATAATGATAGTTGGACCGCTTTTGGCTCGGTTTGGAAAGGGATACATCCCCAAACCTGGTGGTGATAAAATTGGCCGACGCAGACTGGACACTCACTTTATTGGTTTTGAAAAGTTTGGAGCAACGTTTACGTACAATGCCGAAAACAAGTTTTACAAAGCGGAGTCCGAAAAGCTTCAAGGCTGTTACATGCTACTAGATGAAGCTTCTGTAACTGGAACAGCTAATATCGCAATGGCTGCTTCGTTGGCCGAAGGCAGAACAACGATTTACAATGCGGCCTGCGAACCCTATCTGCAGCAATTGTGCAAAATGCTGAACAGCATGGGAGCAAAAATATCTGGGATTGGTTCCAACATGTTGATCATTGACGGAGTGGATAGACTGACAGGATGCAGTCATCGCATACTTCCAGACATGATTGAGATTGGAAGTTTCATCGGATTGGCAGCAATGACACAATCAGAAATAACAATTAAGGGCGTATCGTATGATGACCTTGGCGTTATTCCCAATACATTTAGGAAATTGGGTATTCAGCTGGAAAGAATTGGAGATGATATTTTTATTCCTTCCCAAGACGAATATGAAATTGAGTCATTCATAGACGGCTCAATAATGACAATTTCCGATGCTCCCTGGCCTGGCTTTACCCCAGATTTATTGAGCATTATTCTTGTGACAGCCACACAGGCTAAGGGCAGCGTATTAGTTCATCAAAAAATGTTCGAAAGCAGGTTATTCTTTGTCGATAAGTTAATTGACATGGGAGCACAAATCATTCTTTGTGACCCTCACCGTGCAACAGTTATCGGACATAACAGAAAAACTCCGTTGAGAGGACTCACTATGACATCGCCAGATATTAGGGCAGGGGTTTCGTTATTGATCGCAGCATTGTCGGCCAAAGGCAAAAGTACTATCAACAATATTGAACAAATAGATCGTGGATATCAGAATATTGATAGTAGACTAAACAAACTTGGAGCAGATATTAGAAGACTATAGTATTCTAAGCTGGAATAATTATTGAGGTCTGGTTGATCCGAGCATACAAACGAGAAGGAGATGATAAAAATTAAACGAACGCTTTGGGTGATGATGGTCGCAACTGTATCAGCAGCTACAGGAGTTATTACTAGCTCAATGGGATCGCTAGACCCAAATCATCAAGTGGAAAGAATTGAGACTTTCCCTTCAGAATTAGCAAAACCAAAGGTTGGAGATAAAGCTCCAGCTATTACCATAAAAAATACCAAGGGAAAAGAGATCAAACTTTCTGACCTTAAAGGCAAAGTGGTTTTAATCGATTTTTGGGCATCTTGGTGCGGACCGTGTAGAAGAGAAAATCCTAACATTGTTGCCGCCTATCGCAAATACAAAAAGGCAAAATTCAAATCTGCCAAAGGTTTTGCAATATTTAGCGTCTCCCTAGACAAAAATTCCGAAGCTTGGAAAAAGGCAATCCAAACTGATAGCCTAGATTGGGACCATCACGGTAGTGAGCTTAGAGGATGGAATTGTAGCGTTGCTACAGCCTATGGTGTAAAAACGATTCCACACAACTTCCTGATCGACGAAAATGGCACCGTATTGGCGGTAAATCTAAAAGGAGAACAGCTGCACATAGAATTGGACAATCTAATTATCGGATTTAAATGATACTGGCGCACAATGCCATTAATCATCGACATGTTCTGTCATGTTAGCATATAATTGCAGTTTACACTATAACGAGCTGTCACAATGACGGAAAACAACCACTGGCAGTGTTTTTGACAAGACAGCGCAAACTTTTCAGCTTAGAGAAAGATGAGTAAAGAAGATATCAAAGAGAAAGAAGAAAACGATACGGAAAATATTGCAGAGCAAGAAGCTCAAGCTCAAACAAGCAATGAGGAAAATGCAGAAGGGAATCAAACTGAAGAATCAAACGATAGTCAATTGGAAATCCAGTTAAAAGAAGCAAATGATAAGTTTCTCAGACTGTACTCTGAATTCGACAACTTCAGACGCAGAACTGCAAAAGAAAAGTTAGAAATCACAAAAAATGCCGGTGCGCAACTCATTAAGGAGTTACTTTCGGTTGTTGATGATTTTGACAGAGCGATACAACACAACGAATCAGCTGAAGATGCTGAGTCTATAAAAAAAGGCTTTAACCTTATCCAGGCAAAATTTTTAAAAATTCTCGAATCAAAGGGCTTAGCAGGAATGGATTCAAAAGGCGAGGCTTTTGACGTGGACAAACACGAAGCGCTAACCAATATACCGGCTCCCTCCGATGATTTGAAAGGAAAAGTCGTAGACGTTATTGAAAAAGGATATACGCTCAACGAAAAGGTTTTACGATTCGCCAAAGTAGTAGTTGGTCAATAAAATAAGTATGAGCAAGAGAGATTTTTACGAAACTCTAGGAGTATCTAAACAAGCCAGTAGCTCTGAAATTAAAAAGGCTTACAGGAAAATGGCCTTAAAGTACCACCCTGATAAGAATCCTGGTGATTCGACGGCGGAAGCAAAGTTTAAGGAAGCAGCGGAAGCATACGAAATCCTGAGCGATGATCAAAAACGCCAACAGTACAACCAGTTTGGCCATCAAGCCTTTAGCGGTGACAGCGGATTCGGCGGCGGCGGGATGAATATGGATGACATATTCAGTCAGTTCGGTGATATTTTTGGAAATGCATTCGGCGGTGGATTTGGCGGATTCGGCGGTGGTGGACGTCGACAGCGAGTTAGGCGCGGAAGTGATTTAAGGATCCGTTTAAAGCTGAATTTGGAAGACATTGTAAATGGTGTCGACAAGAAAATTAAAGTCACTAAGCTTGTTGCAGTTGACGGAGTAGAATTCACAACTTGTAGTACTTGTCGTGGTACAGGACAGGTCACTAGAGTAACCAATACGGTGCTTGGACAAATGCAAACAAGTTCAACTTGCCCACATTGCCAAGGTGCTGGTCAAACCCTAGATAAAGTACCTCCCGGGGTGGATAAAAACGGCTTAAAGCGACAAGAGGTAATCGTGCCTATTGAAATACCTGGAGGGGTAGAAAATGGCATGCAAGTTAAGTTACAAGGCAAAGGAAATGATGCACCCGGTGGTGGTGTTCCCGGCGATCTGATAGTGGCTATTGAAGAAATTGAACATGAGGATTTAAAACGAGATGGCAGCAATTTGCATTATGAATTACCAATTAGCTTCATCGATGCCACTCTTGGCACTCAAGCAGAGGTTCCTTTAGTATCTGGTAAAGCAAAAATCAAAATTGATGCGGGAACTCAAGGAGGTAAAACGTTGCGCTTGCGCGGAAAGGGAATTCCCGATTTGAACGGATACGGACGAGGGGATATACTAGTACATGTGAACATTTACACCCCGCAAAAATTATCAAAGGATGAGAGAAGTTTATTAGAATCTTTACGGGATTCAGCAAATTTCCATCCGGAAAAAGAAAAATGTGGAAAAAGCTTTTTTCAGAGAATGAAAGAACATTTTAGCGGATAAAACAACAAAAATCATTTAATTGTTTAACGGTGGAAGTATATTTGTAAAACACTATGTCCACCCATCACCCAACCTCAAATTCTGATAATACGACCAGAACGGAAAACAATCCTTCTGTAATTGGCGAACAACGAGAAAGACCTGTCGGGTATAGAATATTTGCCGGTATTTCTCGGTTCTTCGTGCTAATAATGGCCCTGGTAGTTGCCATCATTACCGCGCCAATCGCATTATCAGAAATAATTCGTACCAAGTTTCACCGAAAAAAAGTGATTAAGCATTTTCAAGGGCAAACGTATTTAGTTTTTCCTAAGACAAGAGAAATGAACGATTTCGTGATAAACCAAATTCAAGACAAGCTAGGACCTTCAGTGGAAATTTCCTTCATTGCTGACATCAATACTACATCCGATCCAACCCAAAAAAAACTTCTCCGTCTACTCTACAACTACTATCAATTCCGAGATCTACCAACTTTAGTAAGCATAAATCAAGGAATCAGATCCCACCCGATTCAAATTACACGCGAATCTAGCACGGAAGAGCTCGACCAACAAATTGGATTAGCACAACAATTTATTTCTGAAGATTTAAGTATAAATTATGACAAAAATCATATCCGCCCTGTAGGTTAATCAATTTTCAAAACAATATTTCATCTTATTATTGCATCACCAAAAGAATCGGATTTTTTTTAAAAAAAATGAAGTTGTTTTAACAATTCGAATAACCAAACCCGGTAGCACCATTGTTCATGACATTACCCGCCACGCGATAAAACTCACCACTTTACCCGAATTCTAGATTTGCGAAGTCCTTCCCACACACATTCAAAATGAACAATCGTTATGAAATGCTATCCAAACTAAATTCCTGTCAGAAAGCCATGCTTGGCTTAAGTTTGAGTCTCGGCTTGATCCTATCATTATCAATAGCATATTTAGTCGCTCCTTAAAAACCTTTAGGAGGGTTGATTTTTCTGGATTTTTTATTGAAAATCCAC
>JAHDGY010000033.1 GCA_020631555.1 Flavobacteriales bacterium
GATGTTGAGAAGACAAAATTTTCTTCGAAAGATAATATATTTTCGTGACGACACTGCCTAGAAACTTTCAAAATGGAGTCTATTTCCTTATAATAAACGGATCTAATGGTCAGAGCATTGGAAAATTTACCGTTTGTCGATAGGAGCTACTAGAATGCACCACCAGTGATAACTAGGCCATGTTTTCACCGCATGTTTTCTTAATTTTGCGTGCATTACAAAATTGAGCATACATGAAAATCTCATACAATTGGCTTTGTAATTACATCGACATTGATGTTCCAGTAAACCAAGTAGCTGAAATTCTTACTGACACTGGACTGGAAGTGGAAAAGGTGAAAAAAATAGAAAGCCTTCCTGGTGGATTAGAGGGACTGGTTATCGGAAAAGTTCTAGAAACTGAAAAACATCCCAATGCGGATCGCTTGAATATTGCTCAGGTAAATGTAGGGCTTGAAGAAAATCTAGCAATCGTGTGCGGAGCACCCAATTTAGAGGCAGGCCAGACCGTAGTTGTTGCTCAGGTTGGAACTACAGTTCATCCAAACGAGGGGGATCCCTTTAAAATTAAACGTTCTAAAATAAGAGGTGTCGAATCTAGCGGAATGATATGTGGCGAAGATGAAATCGGGCTCGGAACTAATCGGGACGGAATCATGGTATTGAGCAATTCAGTATCCGCCGGAACAAAAGCTAAAGAGCACTTCAATGTTCAAGAAGATTATTGTATCGAAATCGGACTTACGCCGAATAGAACAGACGGAATTAGTCATATTGGTGTGGCTAGGGATCTTCTAGCCGCTCTTAAACACAAAGGAATATGCGACCAGCATTTCCAACTAAGCCTTCCGAACCTTAGCGATTTTAATGAAGGGAAAGGTTCATCAATTTCAATAAAGGTAGACGACCCAATGGTTTGTCATCGATACGCAGGTGTTACAATTTCAGGCGTAAAAGTTACCCCGTCCCCAGACTGGTTGAAAGAACGACTCAACAACATAGGATTAAGTCCAATTAACAACGTTGTTGACATTACAAACTTTGTACTTCATGAATATGGTCAACCACTACATGCTTTTGATTTATTAAAAATCAGCAGTAAACAGATAAACGTAAAGACACTGTCGGCGGGAACCAAATTCACGACTTTGGACGGACTGGAAAGAGAATTGCATCAGGACGATTTAATGATTTGCAATGGTAATGAACCAATGTGCATCGCCGGCGTGTTCGGAGGCAGTGACTCTGGAATTTCTGAAAAAACAACTGACCTATTTCTAGAAAGTGCATATTTCAATCCCGTATCGGTGAGAAAGACTGCTAAAAGGCATGGACTAAACACAGACGCTTCTTTCCGATTCGAACGAGGAGTTGACCCAAATCAAGTAATCCCTGCACTTCAACGTGCTGCTCTACTTATTGTAGAAATTGCCGGCGGAACAGTTGCTTCTGAAATTACTGACCTATACCCTCAACGAATTGAAAATTTCGTTGTGGACTTTAGTTTTTCCAAATGCCACCAACTTATTGGATACGAAATAGATAAAAACACCATTAAAAACATCCTTCAATCCCTTGACATTGAAATTAAAAATGAAAACGAAGATGTTTTAACCTTAGAAGTTCCTCCTTATCGTGCAGATGTTCAAAGAGAAGCAGATGTTATTGAAGAAGTCCTTCGGATCTACGGATTCAATAACATTCCTCTGCCGAATAAATTAAACTCATCACTTGCCAGTGTTGAAAAGCCTAATCGGGAAAAATTAAAAAACACCGTGGCAGATTATTTGGCATCCAATGGTTTTTCTGAAGCAATGTCTAATTCGCTAACTAAAGGTGAATACCATAGCAATTCCAAATGCTTGTCGGTTCAAACCAAATATAACGTTGAAATGCTGAACCCGCTCAGTTCCGACCTCAACGTAATGCGACAATCTTTGTTGCACTCTGCTTTGGAGACAGTCAATCATAATCAAAACCGGAAAGCAAATCGCTTAAAGCTCTTTGAATTCGGGAAAACTTACCGAAAATTTGACACAGATTTCGAGGAAAAAAACATGCTCTCGATAGTTATTTCTGGAAATGAATTCGAAGAAAGCTGGGACAAAAAAAGTGAACCATCAGGTTTTCAACAACTGAAAGGCGTTGTAGAAAGTTTGCTTTCGCGCATTGGTGTTTTTGCCGGTCCGAAATATTCTGAAGTCAAGTCAGAGCAATTCGAAACGGGACTGACCTTGTCCATCGCCAAGAAAAAAATTGCCAACCTTGGCTGGGTAGATCAACACCTGAAAAATGAATTTGACATCAAATCTGACGTTCTTTATGCAGAATTGAATTGGGATTTAATCCTTGAACTTTCGGTAAGAGCCAAAGTAAAATACAAACCAATAAGCAAAATTCAACCCGTTCGGAGAGACTTTTCCCTGCTTATTGACAACACGCTGACATTCGAAGAAATTGAGCAAATAGCCAAAAAGTCAGAACAAAAACTGTTAAAGTCGGTTGGGCTTTTCGATGTTTATCAAGGGAAAAATCTACCGCAAGGCAAAAAGAGTTACGCTGTTAGTTTCATTTTGCAAGACGCTGAAAAATCGCTATCTGACAAAGAAATTGACAAGGCCATGGGAAGAATTCAAGGAAATCTTGAAAAACAACTGAACGCAGAGCTCCGATGAGTTGAATGGCACGATTTAACCCTGTATATACCATCGCTTACTGGTTAATGCAACCAGCATTTCGAACGTACTTTAGAAGGCGCGAGGTTGTTGGATATGATCCAACATATAAAAACACTCCAGTTATTTATGCCGCCAACCATACCAATGCGTTTCTGGATCCCATTGTAATTGCTTTAACGATTCAGGAACAAACGTCTTTCTTAACTCGATCTGATGTGTTTCTCACTAAGTTATCGGATATTATTTGCCGGTCCTTGGGAATGCTACCAATTTATCGACAGATTGATGGCGCCGGCGCCGTGCAAAACAATCAGCGAACATTTGACCAATGCCAAGAATTACTCGCCGACAACGGGTCGTGTATTATTTTCATCGAGGGTAGCCAGATGCCCAAGTTAAAATTGCGACCTGCCAAAAAAGGTGCGGCTAGAATCATTTTTGGTGCAGAAGAAGCTCACAATTTTAATCTGCATTCGAAAATCGTTCCGGTTGGCATCAACTATGATTCGTTTCACAATAGCGGCTACAACCTGTTACTCGAATACGGCAAACCTGTAGAAATTTCTGAATACTACGATGTATACAAAACGAATCCCAAGAAGGCTCTTCGTTTGGCCACGCAAGTGGCTCATCAAAACCTGAAGAAGACGATGTATCACATCGAAAATGATTTTTTCTACATTACAACGGATGCCTTGCGAAGAATTCTAAATCCGGAAATTCATCAAATTACAAATACGCCAATTGACTCATTACTAAACCAGCGCAAAGCACACCAAAAGTTCATTAACGCCTTCGAAAATTGGATCAAAAAGAACCCTGTGCAGGCTGAGGAAATTAAGGTTAAGGTTAGTGAATTTGAAAAACTGCTACAATCGGAAAAATTGAGTAGATGGATGTTTGAAAAACCGAATTACAAATTGTCCGAAATCTTATCTGATTTAGTCATTTTGCTGATCAGTAGCCCTCTTACCACTTACGGAGCATTTTTCAATTTAGTCGCGTACACTGTCCCTCAAAAACGATTTCACAAAAAACTAATTGGCACCCAATTCACTGGGTCGGTAAAAATGGCAGCAGGGATGATGATAATGTACGTTTACTGGATAATTCTTACTCTATTCAGCACGATTTGGCTGGATGGTATTTGGATTTGGGCGTTTTTTCTTTCATTGCCTTTTACCGGGTGGGCAGCATTAAAAATGCGTTATCGCTACCACAAATTAGTGGGCAAAATCAAGTACAACAAAAGGACAAAATCGGGTAAAAGGGCGGTGAAACAAATTGCTGAATTACGCGCTGAATTTGTTAAGCTATTATCAACCGTAATGCTACCGACTAAAGAGCAAGTTCTTGATTAGGATCCCAAAAGAGCTGAGCAAAATCAGCCACTTTATCGTCTTTCACTTCCACACCTTCGACCCTGAGTAACTCTTCCATTTTGGTAGGAGTGGCAAAATGAACTTTACCCGTTAACATTCCTGATCGGTTGACAACCCGATGAGCTGGCACATCGTCTTTTCGGTGCGAAGCATTCATTGCCCAGCCAACCATGCGCGAAGATCTGGGTGATCCTAAATATTTTGCAATTGCACCGTAAGTAGTTACACGTCCAGCAGGTATCAATTTGACAACTGCATAAACGTGATCAAAAAAATCTATACTCTTTTCCGATAATTTCATTTTCCCAATTAGCCAGCAAATAAAGCCCTGAATACTTCATCAATGCGCTTGACCTGTACCAGCTTAATCCCATATTGAGCGTTGTTTAGGCCTTTATTATACTGCGAAACGAAAATCCTTTCGTAACCCAGTTTATCCGCTTCGCCAATGCGTTGATCAATCCGGGAAACCGGTCTAATTTCTCCAGACAGCCCCACCTCCGCTGCAAAACAAGTTTTTGTATCCACCGGAATGTCCACATTGGAAGAAAGCACGGCGCAAACTAACGCTAAATCAATTGCAGGATCATCAACACGTAAACCTCCGGCAAGATTTAAGAAAACGTCTTTTGCACCTAATTTAAATCCACATCGTTTTTCCAATACGGCCAACAACATATTCATTCTACGCAAGTCAAAACCAGTGGCCGTGCGCTGTGGCATTCCGTAAGCAGAGGTACTAACCAAGGCTTGAACCTCAATTAGCATTGGACGAGCTCCATCAATGCTCGCCGCTATTGCAATTCCACTTAAACTATCGTCTTTATTAGAAATCAAAATTTCACTTGGATTATCCACTCCCTGCAATCCAGAGCCCTGCATGGCATAAATCCCAAGTTCGTTGGTTGATCCAAATCTATTTTTCAGCGACCTCAATAATCTAAAAACATGATTTCTATCCCCTTCAAACTGCAACACTGCGTCCACCATGTGCTCTAGCACTTTTGGACCTGCCAGTGCGCCATCTTTGGTAATATGACCAATTAAAAATACCGGCACACCGGTTTGTTTAGCAAAACGCAACAATTCCCCTGTGCACTCCCTAATCTGTACGATGCTTCCAGGAGACGACTCCACTTGAACCGTATGCAACGTTTGTACAGAATCAACAACAACAAAATCAGGTTGAATTTCCTTTAGGTTCTTTAGAATATTCTGCATTGACGTCTCTGTTAACACAAAACAATCCGTATCGGACAAACCTAGCCTATCTGCCCGCATTTTTATTTGCTGTTGGCTCTCCTCCCCAGAAACATACAAAGTCTTTAATCCCTTGTTTCCAAGCGCCAACTGCAACATCAGCGTCGACTTTCCAATTCCTGGCTCACCTCCCAACAATGTTAGCGAACCCGGCACCAATCCACCCCCAAGAACCCGACTAAGTTCCTGATCTGCCAACTGAATACGTCTTTCTTCAGAAACAACAATTTCCCTGATATGTTGTGAACTTGCCGGTTTAGTATCCCTTCCTCCAAAAACTTTGGAAGCAGAACTCGAAGATTTACTCACCACCTCTTCCGAAAACGTATTCCATTCCCCACACGAAGGACACTTTCCAACCCATTTTGGAGAATCCGCCCCGCAATTCTTACAGAAAAAAATTGTTTTGACTTTAGCCATAGATGTGGGATGCGCTTTGGTTTAATTGAAGGCTGTACCCAAGCCGTAAAGTACTAATTATTCACTGACCGGAACCGCCGATTTTTTGCGCCCCATTACAACTAATGATACTAATCCGAGAACAATTAACATAATTGTCTGCCCCAACCATAATAGGGAAGCAATTGCATTCGCGTTTCCACGCCCAGTTTCACCGGTTAAGCCCATATCTTCTCCAAACAACTGAAACAATACACTGGCAACCATTGGAATATAAATCCCTATTCCCCCAGGAACCAAGACGATCGCTATCGCGCCAGCAAAGAAGCATGCAAAAATGGCTGCCACTGGCACGTTCGCCGTCTCTTCTAAGCAAAGAAACCCCAACCAGGTCATTAACATGTAAGCCACCCAAATCCAAATGGTATGAACAATAAACAGAACCTTTTTATCAGTTTTGTAAGCAGACTTCAAGCCTTCCAATACGCCTGAAATAATACCCATAAGTTTTGTCCGAATCTTCTTGCTAATTACCGCCGCAAGAACGCCAATTACCCCAACACCAATAACCAACCAATGCAACCAACCTCCTTCACCATCTGGCCCAGCAGTAAGCTTGTTAAAATCATCCACCTTATCATTAAGCAACGATGTAGAAAGAAGAAAAACCCCGCCTAACATGACTAAATCAATAACCCGCTCAATAATTATTGTTCCGAATCCTTTTTCAAAGGGAACACCGCCCGACTTATCCAGATACGCTGCTCGCGTAGGCTCACCAGCTCTTGGAAATGCCATGTTTACAATGTATCCTATCATAACACAATGATAAGCTTGCCAAATAGACACCTTATATCCCATTGGTGCCAACAAATAGCGCCAACGCACTGCCCGACTTAAATGACTCAACCACCCAATGCACAAGCTAAAAATCACCCAGAAATAATTTGCTCTGGTAAAACCATCTTTGGTGGCTTCTAATTCGGCATCTGTCATTCCAGTGTAAAACCAATAGAACAGCACAAGCCCAACAGAAATGGGCAAAATAACTTTAAGGGCTTTGATAATTTTCTCCTTCAAAACTTATTGAATCTTATTGTTTTCACCTGGAAAGATAATGATTGGTTTGAAGCTTTTTGCTTCTTCAAAATCCATAATTCCGTACGATATAATGATGACAATGTCTCCAACTGCCACTCTTCTGGCAGCCGGCCCATTCAAACAAATTTGACCAGAACCTCTTTTTCCTTTTATGATATAGGTTTCGATGCGTTCCCCGTTATTTATATTCACGATTTGCACCTTCTCCCCCTCTATCATATTCGCAGCGTCTAACAAATCCTCATCAATGGTAATGCTACCAATATAATGGAGCTCTGCCTCCGAAACAGTAACTCTATGAATTTTAGACTTTAAAACCTCAATTTGCATCTCTTCTCAAAACTAGTTAAAATATCTCCATATTATCAATCAATCTAACCTCCCCAATCTTGGCAGCTGTAAGCGCCACAACGTGCTCAGCATCTCCCCAATTGTTAATTTCCTTAAGTGTTTTAGCATCTGCAAATGAAAAGTATTCCAATTCCATCGTTGCGCCTATGTCCGACGCTACTTTCGCAAATAGTTCCCTGGGAGTTAACTGAGCCCAATTGTTCTTACAAAAACTAAGGGATTTGTGAAGTACAATCGATTCATTCTTTTCCTGATCCGACAGCCTCTTATTCCGCGAGCTCATCGCCAAACCACTCGATTCTCGAACTGTATCACAGCTCACAATCTCCACATCAAATTCAAATACCTCTGTCATTTGACGAATAATCATCAATTGTTGAAAATCCTTCTTTCCAAAAAATGCCGCATGAGGCTGGACCAACTCAAATAAGCGCTTTACAACCCGCACTACACCCAAGAAATGACCAGGCCTATGCTCTCCCTCAAAGCGCGCATCCAACCCTTTAAAATCATAGTCAAACCCTACTTCATCACCGTATATTTCAGCCGTTTCAGGAAAAAACAACAAATCACATCCCGCTGTTTTCAATAAATGTTTATCTTCAACCAGCGTCCTAGGATAATTGTGAAAGTCATCCTTGTCGTTAAACTGGGTTGGATTGACGAAAATGCTAGCGATTGTAATGTCACTATTTTCGGCACATTCCTTTACCAGGGCAGCATGTCCATCGTGCAATGCTCCCATAGTAGGAACGAAACCAACACGTTTCGTTTCCTTGAGTTTGCTCGTTACGAGTTGCAACTCGTCAGACGTTTTGAGTACTTTCATCAGTCCAATTCAACTCCGCAAAACTAGACATTCTATTGAAATATCGATTTTTTTATGTAATTTTGTACTCGTTTTGAACTTTCACAATTTTATGGAAAAAACACGAGTTTTATTCGTTTCTCAAGAGATCAATCCATTCTTACCCGAGTCCGAAATTGCAAGCACGCTTAGGCAATTAATTCAAGGAATACACGATAGTGGTAAGGAAATTCGCGTGTTCATGCCGCGTTACGGATGTATCAACGAGAGACGTCATCAGCTACATGAGGTGATAAGACTGTCGGGAATGAATTTGATCATTGACGACACAGACCACCCACTAATTATAAAAGTAGCTTCCATTCCCCAAATAAGAATTCAAGTTTATTTTATTGATAACGAAGAGTATTTCCAGAGAAAATCTGTTTTAGCAGACAACGATGGAAATTACTTCGAGGATAACGACGAGCGATCAATATTTTTCGCACGAGGTGTTCTGGAAACTGTTAAAAAACTAGGCTGGGCACCAGATGTAATCCACTGCCATGGTTGGATGACATCAATGTTGCCGTTGTACGTTCGTAAGTTTTATGAGGACGATCCGCATTTCGCAGATTCGAAAATCATTTTCTCTCCATACGCTAACGGATTTGCAAATACACTTGATCCAAAACTTCAGCAAAAATTGCGTTTCGATGAGTTTGTTGATGAAGACACGGTTCATTTGGAAAATCCCACGTTGGCCAATGTTCACAAAATGGCAATCCAATTTTCAGACGCTGTTGCATTTGGAAGTGAATCAATTGATAAAGAAACTGAAGACCACATACGAGAGTGTGGAAAGCCTACGTTAGAATACAAGCCAGAGGACGAAAGAGTTGAAGCTTTTTCTGAATTCTATGACCAAGTAAATGAAATGGAATCAGCTTTGGCAGAATAACTTATGAAGATAATAGAACAATTAAGAATGCGGAAGGCCATCTGGTCTTCCGCATTCCTTTTTGCTAGCCTTCTAGTTTTGGCAGCGTGTAAAAAGAAAGAGAACGACCTTGGACTATCCATACAACCAAAAAATAAACTGATTGGATTGAACGTCTCGGATACCACTCAGGTTATAATGTACACAGTAAAGGGGGATTCAATTAGAACTGATGAAGAAATTTCAAATGAATATAACCTACTAGGATGTATCAACGATCCAAAATTTGGAATCACCAAAAGCAGTATATACACCCATTTTCTGCCTAAAACAAACGATGCATTAACCCCCCTAAAGGGTACGGACCTATCCCAGCTTACACCCGACTCCATCAATATCTATCTAGATTTTCAAGGTAGTTATTATGGTCAATTATCAGCTCAGACCTTCGAAGTGTATGAACTATCCGAACAAATTCGCCGAGACTCTAGTTATTATACATCATCCGTAGTTTCTCATCAACAACAAAACTTAGTAAAACTTGGCTCGGGAACAATAATTCCCAAGGGTGACAATAGGCTTATATTTACCGACGGATCCAAAACTGACACAGTTGAAAAACCTATAATTAAGCTGAGTTTGGATACTTCCTTCGCAAGGAAAATTATCAATCAAGGCAAGAGTTTAGCCACCAACGATGATTTTTTGAATGCGATGCCAGGGCTGTATATTACCACTAATCACACGTCTCAAAATTCGAACAGCGGGGCATTACTGAAAATAAACTTAAAAAGTACTGATTCTCAATTAATCTTATTTTATCAAGATGCTTCAACCGGTAAAGACTCAATTATTGAGCGTAAATTTTCTATGGACCACAACAACACCCAAGAAAAACGGCTTGGTGCTCGATTTCATACAGTTGTACACAAACGGACTCCAACCATAAAGCAACAACTGGCAGACTCTACCTTAGGTCAGGTTGAAACTTACGTGCAATCCTTGCATGGTCTTAAGACAAAAATTGAACTACCAAATATTAAAGGCTACGCTGACACCTCTTTGGGTATTATAGTTAACAAAGCTGAACTAATCATACCCGCGCAACAGCATCCTTACTCACCATTCTCTCCGATTACCGGTTTGTCTATAAAATACATAGAGCAATCAGGCTCAACAAGTGAAATACCAGGGAAGGAGTTTGGATCCGCTTTTGTAGGTGGAAAATTTGAAGGAAAAGACAATACGTATCGTTTTAGAATAACGAGCTACGTCAATAAAATTCTGGAAGGTAAACTACAGAATAATGGTTTAGAAATTATATCTTCAAATTCGGCTGTAGAAGCAAATAGAATTGTGCTTAATGGGCCAAATAGTAACTTAAAACAAAATGCGAAATTACGCATCACCTATACCATCTACCAATAAACTAAACTACTATGTGTGGAATCGTTGCCTACATTGGGTCTAAAGAAGCCTACCCAATTCTTATAAAAGGTCTTAAGAGATTAGAATATCGGGGCTATGATAGCGCCGGTGTTGCAATCCATAACAGCTCTTCAACTAGTTTGTACAAATGCAAGGGAAAAGTTGCAGACCTTGAAGCTCATATCGGAAATAACACCATAGCGGGACATGCTGGGATTGGTCACACACGTTGGGCTACACACGGGCCTCCAAATGACGTCAATGCGCACCCACACTCCAGTGGAGGTAAAGGCAGCAGACTATCAATAATTCATAACGGTATCATTGAAAACTACGGTCCGCTGAAAGAAGAAATGATAAGTCGTGGACGCGAGTTCAAAAGTGACACCGATACTGAAGTATTAGTTCAACTTATTGAAGACATTCAAAATCAGGAGGACATACCTCTATTAGAAGCCGTTCGTATTGCTCTTACAGAAGTAATTGGGGCATACGCAATCGTCGTAATGGACGAAAGAAACCCAAACGAATTGATTGCCGCTAAAAAGAGTAGCCCACTAGTAATTGGTTTGGGACAAGATGACTTTTATGTTGCTTCGGATGCCACACCGATTGTAGAGTACACGAAGAACGTGGTGTATCTTGAAGATGGGGAAATAGCTAGTCTAAATTTAAAAGACGGCTTGAAAATCAAAACCATTGAGAACCAGGAAAAAACACCTTACATTCAAGAACTCGAATTACATTTAGAGGCTCTTGAAAAAGGCGGTTACGAGCACTTCATGCTAAAAGAAATCCACGAGCAACCAAAATCGATCGGGGATTGTTTGCGAGGAAGAATCAGCTCAACGCACGGTTTCGCTCGACTTGGAGGAATAACGGAATACAAAGACAAATTTGCTAACGCCAAAAGAATCATAATCGTAGCTTGTGGAACTTCATGGCATGCAGGATTGGTCGCAGAGTATTTGATTGAAGATTTAGCTAGAATTCCGGTTGAAGTAGAATACGCTTCGGAGTTCAGATACAGGAATCCGATAATCTCAGAATCCGACATTGTCGTCGCAATTTCTCAATCCGGAGAAACGGCAGATACTTTGGCTGCTATTGAGCTGGCCAAATCAAAAGGTGCGCTAATATTTGGAGTTTGTAATGTTGTAGGATCTACCATTTCAAGAACTACCGACGCTGGTAGCTATACCCACGCCGGACCGGAAATTGGAGTTGCATCTACAAAAGCATTTACTGGTCAAGTGAGCATCCTTACCATGATGGCATTGATGCTTGCAAAAACCAAAGGTCAAATAGAGACAAGCCGATTTAATCGCTTATTGTTTGAATTAGAAAACATTCCAGACAAGGTAGCTGAAGTCCTAAAGACTGATGCACAGGTTAAATATATTGCAGATATCTACCGGAACGCAGAAAATGCACTTTATTTAGGACGAGGGTATAATTTCCCTGTAGCGCTTGAAGGAGCTTTGAAACTGAAAGAAATTTCATACATACACGCTGAAGGTTATCCGGCTGCGGAAATGAAACATGGCCCAATTGCATTGATAGACGAAAACATGCCAGTTTTTGTGATCGCCACTAAAGATAGCTCCTATGAAAAGGTAGTTAGCAATATTCAGGAAGTTAAAGCAAGAAAAGGTAAAGTAGTTGCCATTGTTACAGAAGGGGACAAAGACGTGAAAAAAATGGCCGATCATGTCATTGAAATTCCAGAAACTGAAGAATGCCTTGTTCCATTGATCGCAACCGTTCCGTTACAATTGCTTTCCTACCATATCGCAGTTATGCGTGGTTGTAATGTCGACCAACCAAGGAACTTAGCAAAATCTGTTACGGTGGAGTAAATTATCTGTCGGACACGAACTGTACACCGAAACATAAAACAATAAAAAAGCCAACCAATATTGGTTGGCTTTTTTATTTATACAAAGTACTAATTACTTGTTCGCTGCAAAAAGTTCTGCCACTCGATCCCAGTTAACAACGTTAAAAAATGCATTGACATAATCTGGCCGTCTGTTTTGGTAATTCAAATAATACGCATGTTCCCACACGTCAAGGCACAAAATTGCCCCCCCTGAACAACCAACTCCAACCATCACTGGATTATCCTGATTTGGCGTTGAGCAAATTTCTAAACTACCCCCTTCATGAACGCAGAGCCAAGCCCATCCAGAGCCGAATCGAGTTCCTGCAGCATTAGAAAACTGAGTTTTAAAATCTGCAAAAGAGCCAAAACTACTATTAATTGCATCAGCCAATTCCCCTTCAGGCTCGCCGCCCCCATTAGGAGACATAATATCCCAAAACAAGCAGTGGTTATAATATCCACCACCATTATTTCTCACGGCAGCGTTGCCCATATCTACGTTTTGCAAAATATCTTCGATAGACATGTTTGCCAAATCTGTTCCCTCAATTGCAGCATTTAACTTAGATGTATACCCTCCATGATGCTTCTCATAGTGAATTTCCATAGTTCTGGAATCTATATGTGGTTCCAAGGCATCATAGCCGTAAGATAATTTCGGTAGTTCAAAAGCCATTTTAAATTGTTTTAGTATTCTGTTATAACTGCTCCAAATATAAAAACCTTTAAATATTCAGTATATAATTAACCACATTTTTCAAAGACCAGCTCGTAATCAAGCATATTGGTTATCAAAGTTTTTCATAAATTCATTAATGTTATTAACGTTAATTAAATTGTAATGAAAAGATTATTTATGTGGGCGTGCTGTGCAGCACTAACCACCTTCGGGCTTTCCTCTTGCGGTAATGGTGAACAAGCTGGGCATGAAAGTGACACGCAAGCAACCGAAACACACGCTCAACCAGAAGCTCATGGGCACCCTACCCCTACACTTCAATCAGGAGAAGCCAATCATGATGGCGATGCCGGCCCTGCTGGTGAAGCTGGTTCTAATCATGGTGACGCACATGGAGGCCCGGATTCTTACGGTGCTAGAAACGCTGAAGCAAACCCTGAAGTAATTATAGACCCTGCTGCTGACGAAAACGCTCAAAATACACTTCAACCTCGTGAAACTTCTGTAAAAATGGAGAATACTGGTAGAGAACTGAACCAAATAAGTAATGAGGTAAAAGTTGAAGCGGTAGAGAGTGCTGACGCAGCTAAAAAAGAACTAAGGACTTCAGCAAAGCAACTAGAACAAAAGGTTGAAGCAACTGAAGAAAAAATAATGCGCAAGTAATTGCAATGCCCCCTAGTTTGGAGGTATTCTGTTATTAGCTGTACTTAAAAAAGGCCGAAGTCGACTTCGGCCTTTTTTACTTTCATGATTTAACCACTTTCCTATCTTTGAAGCTTTCTATTTTCATAAAACTAAACCATGACAGAAGAAGTTAGATTAATCTTGGACGAAACCGAAGAGGGAATGAAAGGTAGTATCGCTCACCTCCGAGATGAACTTGCCAAAATACGCGCAGGCAAAGCGACTCCTTCCATGTTAGATGGTGTTATGGTCGATTATTATGGTGCAAGTACGCCTTTAAGTCAGGTTGCAAATGTTAATACACTAGATGGAAGAACACTAACCGTACAACCATGGGAAAAAGCCATGCTTGATGAAATTTCCAAAGGAATTACTTATGCTAACCTTGGTCTAAATCCTCAGAATAATGGTGAAATGATTTTAATCAATGTTCCCCCTCTAACCGAGGAACGAAGGAAAGATTTGGTTAAAAAAGCAAAAGCTGAAGGGGAAAATGCAAAGGTTGGAATCAGAAACAAACGAAAAGAGGCCAACGACTTTATAAAAGAGCTCAAAAATGATGGTCTTTCAGAAGATCAATCCAAAGATGCAGAACTCAGTGTGCAAACGCTTACTAACGATTATTCCGCTGAAATTGATCGGCTAGTATCTGCTAAAGAAAAAGACATAATGACAGTATAATTTATACCAAAAGCGGGGATAGGCCATCGGAGATAAACTTCAATTGTTCAACAGTTCTCCTCCAGTTCAAGAAATTTTCTCTCACTTGGGGAGCTTAAATGACCTGGCATCCAGCCCTGACCTGCAGGACACCCAATGGTTAAAAGGCTTGTCTGCTAAAACTTGCTTCAACGAATGCAACACAAACGAACTGCGCGTATTTTTAAAAAGAGATGATCTAATTGACCCCGTAGTATCGGGAAACAAATGGCGAAAACTCAAATACAATTGCGAAAAAGCGCTCAACACCTCTCACCAAACAATACTCACGTTCGGTGGTGCATTTTCCAATCATATTGTGGCAACAGCTAGAGCTGGAAAATTAGTAGGTTTAAAAACAATTGGCATCATCAGGGGAGAAGAAAACAAACCCTTGAATGAAACCCTGCAAACAGCCCAAGAGAATGGAATGGAACTGCATTTTATTTCAAGAGCTGATTATAGACAAAAGGAAGATCCTAATTTTATCCAAGCCCTCCGCAATCAGTTTGGTTCATTTTGGCTAATTCCCGAAGGTGGTGCCAATTACCACGGCTTCAATGGCTGTCTTGAGATTACAAGTGAAATTGATAAAGAATTTGACATTATCGCAATTTCGGCTGGCACAGGAACCACAGCTGCCGGTATAATTGCATCATTAAGCGACCACCAGCGTTTATGGGTATTTCCCGCGTTAAAAAATGGTGGATTCATAAAAGACAACATCGCTAAACACCTCAATCAACTCTATTTTGATACAGAAGCAGTTGCGCACGACTTGAGCAAACTAATAATCTTTGATGAATACCACTTTGGAGGGTATGCCAAAGTACCTGCGGTACTGGTTCACTTTATACAGCAATTTTATAAGCGAACCTTGATTAAGCTTGATCCCATATACACTTCCAAAATGATGCTTGGCTTACTTGATCAAATTGTATTTAACAAGGAAGCGCACAACAAGTCTATTGTGGCTGTTCATACTGGTGGAATTCAGGGAGCAGCAGGCATTGAAAAAAAGCTAAACACTTCATTGTACCCTTTGTAATGAACACTACAAACCTTACTTTGTTAAAAGAAAATCACTTTTCCTTCGTTGAACAATCGTCATCATCATTATTATGCGGTATGAAAGGTGCAGTTTGTTTATTTCTAATTTTAATCTTAAACCAAGGAAGTGCAGTTGAAATTCGTTCGAATCCTAAAATTACAGTTGAGGAATACATAAACACCTGGAATGAAATTGCAATTAGACACATGGCCGAATTTGGCATTCCGGCAAGCATAACATTGGCGCAAGGTATTCTTGAGAGCGGATTTGGAAACTCTAAACTCGCCAGAAAAGCAAACAACCATTTCGGAATTAAATGCCATAATTGGAAAGGAAAAACCTTTCGCAAACATGACGACCGACCCAATGAGTGCTTTCGACATTATGACAATGCTGTTGAGTCGTTCAATGATCACGCAGATTTTCTAAAGGGGAAAAGCCGCTATGCATTCTTGTTTGACCTCAGACCGACCGATTATAAAAGCTGGGCAAAAGGGTTGAAAAAAGCTGGTTACGCTACCAATCCAAAATATCCGAAATTGCTCATTGGAATAATTGAAAAATACGACCTGTCAAAATTCGATCACAAGAATCCAGAGTCTAAATTGGCAAGCGCAAGCCACAGTAGGAAACCTGGAAATAGACACTTAACAGACCAAGTGCGGCCAGAAACGCATAACATTTGGAAACATGTTAATAACATCAAATGTGTGACAGTTGCTGCTGGAGATACCTACTACAAGATTTCAAAAGAAACAGGTGTTAAACTTTTCCGTCTGTATAAATACAACGACACCAAGTTTTCCAAAGAACAGTATTTAAAGCCTGGACAAACTATATTTCTTCAACCAAAAAGAAGCAAAGCCAAGCAAGAGGTACATGTGGTTGTTGATGGAGAGACGCTCTATAGCATTTCGCAAAAGCACGGAATTAAGCTGAAGAAACTTTGCCGAAAAAATGGGCTTCAACCGGAATCGCAAATTTCCGTTGGACAAAAACTGCATTTACGACGAAAAAAGAAATAAAGTCTTGTTGTCGGACAACGAAAATCTCAACGAAGTTTGTAATTCACCACCCCACTTTCCGAAGCGTTTAATAAATGAATTGTTCCGTCTTGATATAAGTCTACAACTGTAGAATATCCACTCCCGACGCAACTCTCAGATCCAACTCTCTTGCCCTCCGCATCAAACACTTTTGTCGATCCATTTTTTCCTCTTATGATCACAAAAGAATTCTCTCTAACCCTATCCGTATACACCCTAGAAACCTGATCAACCTGGTGTTCGTAGCGCTCCAACAGCATATAACCATTGCCATAAACCTCAACATGTGATTTCGTAACCCCTACAAACTTTCCACGATTCAAATCATCTTTCCCATCTACCAAAAGATGATCAAAACCTGTTTTAGAGTCCAAGTGAAATTCCTCTGAAACACCATCTAAAAAATGTTGGTACAATCGGTTGGTAGAGTCCCGGTAAATCAACTTAGTCATTGATAAATTCTCGCCCACCTCGACAATGTACTGGACTGGTTTAGACACCAATTTAGTTTTAACATTTTGCCTGACTTCACCTGAACGATGCAACAAATAAATTCTTCCACCGTCATCAAAAAAGAACACAAAATCCTTGGCACCAATAAGAATGTGCTTTGGCGTCATTCTCACAACCGAGGTTGCTCCTTTGAATTTAAACCCTTTTATGGCCTTTCCGTCCTGCCCAAAGTATTTAATCTTCTTGTTCTCACAAGGCACCACAAATCGATAATCTTTGGTCTTTTTATAATCGAAAAGTGCTAGTGGAGCTGAAGCTTTTGACGACAACTTAATTGGAAAGCCTTCGACATCACGACCATTTATATCCAGCAAATGCACTTTGTTTCTGGTATTAAATAACATTTGAAACTTGTTGTTTTTATAAACGTCAACCTGCCTTATCTCACCTAAAATTTGTCCATCCAACTTTTTGGTCCACTTTAAGGTGCCTGCTGAGTTAAATAATTTGATAGCTCCACTTGACTCCTGAACTAGAATATCTAGAGACCGCGTCCTATGATTTTTAAGGGCTACGGGGCCAAAAACAATTTTATCAGTACTACTAACTGACCACACCAAATCTTCACCTACTGAACTTTTCTTATCGCTTATAGTTTCAGTCTTTCCGTTGAATACTAAATGGTGATAGCACCTTCCTTCTACCATTTGAGCGACTTGGGCAAACCCTGTCCCCATCAATTTGGGCTGTGCATTTGGTCCCGATCCACTTTGAAGTTGAAACTTATTCGAACAGATAAAATTTGCCCGATCCAGAGCATTTTCCATGAATTCAGCATTAACTGTCCAATTGGAAAGTTGCTGAATTCCTTGCCGTGTCGAAAAAATAAGCTGCTGATCTCGTACCACCATTCGATCCAAATTCTGCCGGACTTCTGGTAATAATGCTTTAAGTACTCCGGTCAGTTCGCTACTATAAACTTTCATTGAATCCACCTCGTGCACAGTATCCTGTATAAGAAATGAACTTAATGCGTGAACAGGGTCTGAATACTGTTCATAACCAAGCATTGCAAATTGTTCATTTTTCCATGTAAAGGTGCAAGCTTCCTGCCCCCACCAATCTAACAACAGAGCTGAGGGATTTGTTCCATATTTGGCATCATTTTCTGGCGTCCAATCCTTAGCCACCTTCGAGGCCATATACCGTTCAATGTTTGAAATTCCGTACCAGACAAAATTTTTCATTCCTGCAGGAAGCAGATTTATTTGGGTACAATTTACAGGTGTTTGGCCGACTAAGTTATGCCCCTCAGCAGTCTCGGTTCCACTTAACTGCAACTGATCCGGAGTAAGACGTAGATGCAGGTCTGTCCAACCATCAATAATTTCAGTAGACGCTGGAAAACAATCCGTATAACAAGAGTCTTTGACCAAAACCTGGATTTCTCCAGCATACAATGCTCTAGATTTTGCCACAGAAGTTAAAGGCAAATTTTCGGCTTTCCCTTCTAATATCCTTTGGCGAACTTGAACCAAAACGGATTCATGATTACTGTACAACTGAAGATTTTCAATTCTTACCATTGAAAACTGCTCACCTACACCATGAAATCCGTAATCCGATTCAATTATCTCCATTCGTTGCTTCGACCTTTCAATAAAAGCTGGATCGATATCTTGATCAAAAATGAGCAACCAAGATCCAATATTTTGATCAACCGACAATACAAGTTGCCGGCAAGCACTACTGTCCTCCGAATGAAAATCTAATGCTTCAGATAAACTTCTTAGGCTGGGCAAATGTTCCTTTTGCTCCGCGATTTTTTTCCATAATAAATTGGATCCGTTCAGCTCATACCACATACTTTTCCAATCTGTGGTCCTTAACAAAAGATCGGTTTGTGAATTCAACGCAATCAGCGGATCTAATCTCGGGCGCCGAAGTTCTTGAAACTTAAGATATGCAGCAACCATAGCCGAAATCGAGCACAATACAAGAAAGAATATGGATACTTTTCGTAGCATTTGGGCCAAAGTTAAAACTAACGGATGGCTACCACCTATTTGGGACTTCAGAATTTACACAACATCATGTTAACCCTGATCAAACAAACTCAATTGTTCTGGAACCAGAGTAAAAGTCATTCGATGATAAGGGGATGGTCCGACATCAACAATAGCCTCACGATGTTGGCGAGTAGGATATCCCTTGTTTTTTATCCAACCATAATTTGGAAATTGCTCATGCAATACTTCCATAATCTCATCTCGATGTGTTTTAGCTAAAACGGATGCGGCAGCAATAGACTTGTACAAACTATCTCCCTTAACAATACACTGATGCGGAATTCCTGAATAAGGATTAAATCTGTTTCCATCAACAAGAATCAACTCTGGCCTAATCTTCAGCTGATCAATTGCCCTATGCATTGCCAAAAAAGAACCCTGAAGAATATTAATCGTATCGATTTCTTTGTGATCAACAACACCAACGCCCCAAGCCAGCGCCTCAGCTTCTATAATTGGCCGCAAAATGTTTCTTTTCTTCTCTGAAATTTGCTTTGAATCGTTTAGCAATTCATGTTGAAAATTATCCGACAAAATGACTGCCGCTGCAGTAACCGGACCTGCCAAACAACCACGACCTGCCTCATCGCACCCCGCCTCTATTATCCCTTTTCTAAAGTATCCTCTTAGCATCTATAGTTTTTAGCACAGACTCCCAAAGACGGTCCGATGTGTTTTCCCATGAGAACATCTTAACCCGCTCCAGTCCATTGGCAACCAAATCCTTTCTAAGCTCTTGGTTCACAATAATTTCCTGAATCCCACTTGCAATTGAATCAATAGAAAATGGATCAACAAAATGAGCCGCCTGTCCAGCAACCTCCGGCAATGACGTGGCATTTGCTGCAACTACTGGAACCTCACAAGCCATTGCCTCGAGCAATGGAATACCAAATCCCTCAAAATAACTTACGTAAAGCAAAGCTATGGCAGACCCTAAAACCTCTTTTACCTCCTTCGTTGGCAAATAGCCAGTAAAAACAACATCTTCTTTGAAACGCAAATTATTATATGTTTGCTCCATTTCAGAACTCCACCACCTCTTGCCAATCATTACAAGTTTTACTTCCGAATTGGCTGCAGCTTTGAATTGATCAAATGCCTTCAACAACCTACTTAAGTTCTTTCTCGGATGCATAGCACCTAATGTAACCACGTAAGGACTTCCATCTGAGAATCTATTCTTTATTTCAGTTTGGGTGTGGTTATCAACCACTCCGTAATCACCTCCTACACCATTGTACACTACATCAATTTTACCCTCATCAATAGAAAATTGCTTAGCAATATCCACTTTAGAATATTCTGAAACAGTAGCGATTCGTGAGGCTTTTTGTGCAAACCTTGGAAAGTTGCGATTGTAAAACTTACTGTATGATTTGGGCAAATCATTTGGATAATGTACGAAGTTGAGATCATGAATTACCCCCAGTTGCTTTACTGGCGACGACAAGCTTAAAAAACCATCGGGTGAAAGAAAAAGGTCTGGTTGTAGTTTGTGCAGAACTCTGGGCAATCTACGCTGAAACCAATACCAGTAAAGAAACGGATGGCGAGTCTTAGGGCTTAACACCAGTGGCTCAACATTTGAATGAAACACAAAAGCTTGATCAAAGGGTCTATCAAACAAAAACGTAAATAAACAAGATGGATTGGCCGCAACCATACGTTTCAGGGATTCGTAAGTGAACTTACCAAACCCCTCCAAGTTTCCCGCAATCAAAGACCTAGTATTTACAACAATATGCACCCGAAATTAAAGGCTTATCCGATATAGGCCGAAAATAAGGATAATCGCATCAGCTTTAAATTGTTTGTGATACATTTACCCTTGAACGAAGACAATGAAACGTAAATTCCTTCTCAACTTAATTCTAATTTTAGCCCTTAACCTCTTGGTTAAGCCGTTTTATATCATCGGAGTGGACCTGGAGTTTCTGCAGCGATTCACGGAAGATTATGGAGTCTACTTCCCTCTGATGAATCTGTCGTTCATCCTGAATATTTTCTTGGATATTGGAATTATCAATTTCAATACCACCAACATTGCCCAAAACCAACAACTTCTATCAAAACATTTTGCCGGAATTATAACCATACGAATTTTTCTTTCAGGGATTTATCTTGCCATACTGTTGGTTGCTGGTTTAGTTCTTGACTATGCCTGGAACGAATTGAAACTGTTGTCTCTTCTCGGTTTCAACCAGATTCTAATTGCATTTATCCTATACTTTCGGTCTAATCTTACCGGAATGCTTCGATTCAAGGCGGATAGTATTATTTCCATCTTGGACCGCACCCTACTAATTATTTTTTGCTCCTGTTTATTGTGGACGTCCATTGGAAATATAACTCTTAACATCAACTGGTTTGTTTATGCGCAAACTGGAGCTTACCTAGTTTCGGCTATTACCGCCTTTTTACTCGTGGTCAGGCAAGCGCAATGGCAAGGAATAAACTGGAACATTCCATTTTCTCTAATGATTTTGAAGAAAAGTTGGCCATATGCACTTCTTATATTGCTAATGACCATTTACTATCGATCGGACGGAATTATGATTGAAAGAATGTTGGAAGATGGTTCATTGCAGGCCGCGAAATACGCCAGTGGATTCCGCTTTTTCGATGCCTTAAATAATATTGGGTACCTATTCGCAGGATTATTGCTTCCAATATTTTCTAATCTGCTCAAAGAAAATCAACCGTTAAGGCCATTAGTTCAGCTTTCTTACAAACTGATTTTTGTCACGTCTACAAGCGCTGCAATTCTAGCTGTTTGTTACGGTCAAGAAATATTAGCCTGGCGAATTTCTAGTTGGTCACCTGAAATTATAGAATCAGCCTCTATTTCCATGAAGTTGCTCGTCTGTTGTTTCGTTGGAGTATCCACCACATACATTTTCGGAACATTGCTAACGGCAAACGGGGAGCTTAAAATATTAAACCGACTTGCGGTAGGTAGTGTTTTGCTAAATATATTTTTGAATCTAATCCTAATCCCCCGTTATCAAGCAAACGGAGCTGCTGCGGCAAGTCTAATTACTCAATTTCTTTCAGCAATAGTTCAGATCTATTTTGTACAGAGCAAACTGAGAATTGGGTTACCCTTTCGGTTTCTACTGCAGCTATTTAGTTTCTTAGCTTTGGCCGGTATTGGATCATACCTTATTATTTCGATAAAATTTGACATTTGGCAATTTGAAGTTGCTCTAGTATTTTCGGTTTTGTTTTTAGTAGCGTTGATCACCAAAATGTTGAATATTTCAGAATTTATTGGTATTGTACGATCCAGAACCGCATAAGCCCTCGTTTAACGGATTACTTTTGTAACTTTGCCGCTTCTTGAAAAATTACATAGTAATTATGAGCAATACAGATCTTGAAAAAAGCTCTCTAGACCTAATAGAATTTATTTGGGTTAATAAGAAACCAATTGTTGTTCTAACAATAATTGCGGTGATAATTTCGGTGGTTTACTCCTTAGTAATTCCAGTAAAGTACCGCTCACAGGTTATTTTGTATCCGGTGTTTACCAACAGTGTTTCGCTAAATGGAGCAGAGCAAATAGCTATGTTCGGACAAGAATTTGAGTCTGAACAGATGATGCAAATTCTTCAGAGTGCTCCTGTTAGAGACAAAATTATTGCAAAATACAACCTTAAGGATCGATATAAAATTCCATCTGGCAACATGGAAAAAGAGCTCCTACTCTTGAACTACGAAGAACATATTAGTATCTCTAGAACTAAATATGGTTCTGTCCAAATACAGGTTCTTGACCGAAACCAAGATACTGCAGCATTAATTGCCAATGACATCGCGGTTCTGCATGATGAAGCAAAGAACAAAATGATCCAGGAACGCGCGCGGGTAGGTGTAAACATCCTTTCCGAGCAGGTTAATTCACTAAAAAACCGCATGCAAAGCATGACGGATTCCGTTACAGCACTTGAAAATGCAGGAGTGGTTGCAGGAGTTGTGAAAGCAGCACTTATTGAAAGTATGGGTCAAACTACAGATTCCAAGCTACGTACCCAACTAGCCGACATGCTTGAGGAATCGAACGCAAATGGACGAACTCTGGTTACCCTGAGTGAAAAACTTGAATTGGACGCAGTTCGGTTGAGTAAGTATAATCTGGCTCTAGAAGAAATGGTGGCGTTAAGTCAAACAGAATTCATTCATCAGTTTAAGGTTGAAGATGCGGTAGCTGCGTCTGGAAAAGCTTATCCTGTTAGATGGTTGATTGTACTTACAGGAACTGCATCAACAGCAATTTTGTCAATAATCTTACTCTTATTCTTGAACAAAATTAAGGGTATCCGACAAAAAGTAGTTTAGTGTTGATCCATTCGGTAACATCTTCATCAAAAACTCTCTACATCTGTGGAATATTGTACTTGCTACTTACAGCAGTATGTTCAATTTTTCATCACTATGAAGTTTTTTTGATTCCACCAGTACTGGTGATTCTTTATCTAGCCGCTTTTTCTCATGACAAGTTACTGATGCTGATAGTGGCACTTACTCCGCTCTCCGTAAATATGGAGGAGCTGGGCAGTGAAATTGGACTGTACCTGCCTACTGAACCGCTGTTGTTTGGGTTTATGCTACTTCGAATATTCAAAATATTCAGTGGTGGATTTAAACAGCCAAAATCGTTTATGATGCACCCGCTCACCCTTATCATTTTCACTCACATACTCTGGCTAGTTATTACCTCAATTACAAGTACGGACATTCTGGTCTCGTTAAAGTTTCTTACGTCGAGACTTTGGTATCTAATTCCTGTCTATTTCTTCGGAACACTTTGCTTCAAAGAGAAAAAATGGATGATCTTATTTTTTTGGTGTTATGCCATTCCGATGGGAATTGTTATTCTTTACACTTTGATTCATCATGCAGCCAATTCATTTGGAGAGGAAGAGGGCCACTGGGTGATGGCTCCGTTTTTTAAAGATCATACCTCCTACGGAGCAATGATTGCGTTTGTTTTACCTGGTTTGTTGCTGATGTTGCCAAGCTATCGCGAAACAAAAATGCTGCGCTCAGGTATTTGGATCTTGATTGTCGTATACATTATCGGATTAATCTTTTCATATACACGTGCCGCCTGGGTAAGTCTTGCAGTTGCTCTCGGAGTACTCGCTATTATTCAGCTCCGAATCAAACTCAAATACCTTCTTCTTATCGCCGGATTAGTTTTGGGCAAGCTATACTTGGAAAAAGATCAAATTAAAATTGCCTTGGAGAGAAACAATTCTGAGCATGCCACTGAAGATTTCGCAGAACGAATCGAGTCGGTTTCAAACATCTCGACAGATGCATCCAACCTGGAAAGAATAAATCGCTGGACTTGTGCTCTGGACATGTTCAATGAACGACCTATATTCGGCTTTGGACCTGGCACATATCAATTCGAATACGCACCGTTTCAGTTGTCTAAAAACAAAACTATAATCAGCACAAGCTTTGGCGACGGAGGTAACGCTCACAGTGAATTTTTAGGCCCACTAGCTGAAACTGGTTTAATTGGAATGCTAATTATGATCGCATTAGTTGGAGTTGCATTATGGAAAAGTATTGCGCTATATCTAGTCTGTGAAGACCACTTAATGAAACGATTGCTACTTTTCGTGATTCTAGGACTTACTTCTTACTTTACCCATGGCTTACTAAACAATTATCTTGATACCGATAAAGCATCCGTACCAATATGGGGGGCTATTGCCATGATTGTGGCTATTGAATTGTATCACCACAAAAATGGCAGCTTAAAAGATGCGACAACTGAGTAAAGCAGTGTCATCCAAATAATCTTTACCACCTTTAAACTCATCTAGATTACTGAATACCAGTCGATTAAAGTCAACCATTTTTAAATCATAATTTTCGCGCAACAAATTAACTAACCGCTCTGTTTCGAAAGGATCTTTGGTTTCATTTTCCAATTCAACAAGACCATCCGTAAAACAAATCAAAGTTGAGTTCTCATCTACTCGCAACTCTTCGACATCCAAAAACGGAAGTTCATCGAACATTCCTAGACCAGTCGTGCCCTTATCCAAATGCTTTACCATTTTACCATCCGTTAATATTGGATAATTGTGCCCAGCATTGATATACTTGAGAACTCGGGTACTGCAGTTGTAGTAAGCCACAAAAAATGTAATAAACTTCTCCCCCTTCGTTACTTCCATAACCCTACTGTTCAACTCCTTAACAAGTTCTACCATTGTAAAGCGGGTATAGTTGTAACGCACAATAGCCTTTAAATTTGCTTGAAAGTTGCTCATGACCAAAGCCGCAGAGATTCCTTTTCCACTTACATCTGCAATGCATATTACATATTCATCCTCATTCAGCCGAATAAAATCATAGTAATCTCCTCCAACCAACTGTTTACTAACATGCTCCGCTGCCACATCCATCTTTTCGTTTGATGGCAAGTTGGTAGGGAATAACAGTGATTGGATTTCTGCAGCAACCTCCAATTCCCTCTTAACTCGTTCTTGAGCAATGCTTTCTTTAGCAAGTCGTTTGTTCTCGATAGCAACAACAATGATGTTGGTCAAAGTTTGAATAAATGGCATGTGCCGTATGGTAGGAGATATCCGAACTTCGTTTTCATCCAAATCACCAATTAGCAGATAGGCTAGTGGCACTTCTTTGTGATAGACCGGTATTACAATGTCAAACATATGAATAGAACTATCAGATGTCGATTCAATAACTGTAATTTCGTTAATTCCTCCTAGCGTTCTTTCCACGTCTATCTCTCTCAGGTCCTTGCTTACTCCATAACCTAACAAACATCTCCAATCATTTCCAAAGTCGAATAACAATAATTTGGTTATTCCTAACTGCTCACGCAATATATACTCGTAAATATTTAGAAGCTTGTCGGTTGATAAGTTGTTATTTACCGCCTTAGTAACCTCAAGTAGAGAGTTGAGCTTAAACTCTTTTAATTTAATTTTGTCGATTAATCGATTTACCCTTGTATTTGGCATGCAAAGACAAGATAGAAATATCTTTGCGAAAGTGAGTCAAAAACAGACATGGTTATTTTGTCAATCAACTAAATAATCTCACAACACCTAACCCCTTTTTTATTAAAAAAATAGAAATTCTGCTTGAGATAAATTCATGGTACTTCAAATTGTTTTGTAGCATGTTTCCGAACAAATACAAAATGCTAGTACGCTATTTTACCAGTAGGTAATTAGATTACGAATTGAATTGGTTGATTTGGAGAAACATTATTTCCATGACAATATTAGAATTTGTGTCTGAATTTCCAGAGGAACAATCATGTAAGGAACACTTCAAAGCTAAGCGAGAAAAAGAAGGAGTGTGTTGCAAAAGTTGTAAATCAAACGCACTTTATTGGTTACAAGGCAAATGGCAGTGGCAATGTAAGCATTGCAGTTTTAGAACCACCCTTCGCAGTGGCAGCATGATGGAAAACAGTAATTTGCCATTTCGAACCTGGTATTTAGCTATAGCGTTTATGAGTTACAGCTAACTAGTCGCTCCTTATAAACTAGTTTTAGCCTCTAATTTGAACTAATAGAGGACCAAATAAATTTTGGAGGTGTTGTAAGATTCTTGGGTCGATTTTGGTTTTGAGGACAATTAATACCCCAACAGGGGTGTTGTTTTTGAGTTTTATCATCATTTTCTTCAAATTCCATCCATCAGCAGCTAAAAAGGCATTGATTTGTGGTGACTCTGGAGCTTTGAGATAATTTTGAGCCATTCAAAAATCTGTTTTTAGGTGTCCGATCACTGGTTCAATGGCGGCTTGGAAGTAGTTATGAGTCCAATTTTATTTCCAAATTCATAGGGTTTGTGCAGACTGTAAATCTTATTTTTATCGCTTCGCTTTTGGGTCAAAACTTGTTGGAACAAATCTAATTCAGCTTGATAAACTGCTAGTCTATCAGAAGCAAGCTCACGTTCTAACTCCCGAATCAAACAACCTGCAATTGTCTTGAGTTTACACTCAACTTTCTTTGCCTTTTTCCTTCGTTTGGGATGCTTAGGATTGTAAGTATCTCGAAGCAACTGCTTGGTCATTGCACCGATCAATGCTCTTTTTAGCCAATTTTGCATCGGTGGGAAAAGTTGTATTATTCTCTTGAACCGTTGTATCCGATAAAACCTGGTCTTGCTGTGCTGCTTTACCGTGGAGCGACACCGAATAAGCAAATATTTTCTGAACCCCTTCTTGGCCGATTCGTTTACGGAAATGAATAAAATCGCTCGGGTCGAACGGAAAATGATGCTCAAAATGAGTGTAACCACAGAAGTACTGCATGTACGGGTTCATTTGCCATGATCTAGCAAATGTCTCATCGCCTAAATTGTAAATGCGTTTCAACAACAACCAACCATTAACCG